>NZ_JBHJUW010000181.1:0-14304 GCF_042268205.1 Streptomyces sp. NPDC056160 | reverse complement strand
CCCACCGAACAGACCGCATAGCCTCAAAGACGAGATCACCGAGTGGCCGTCAATACACCACTCCAGCGGACGTGACCCGCCGTCGTGACCGCATCGTGATCAAACCTGACGTGTGACAACACTCTTGGGTCGGTTGTCACTGAAGCTGGGGCGATCGAAGTTTGTGTCGGCGAAGACGGGTCACTTCGCTGTTTGTGACACTGAAGATGGGCCGAAGGTATGTCCGGCAGGCTTTGACGATTTCTCGTGGAGTGTCAGCCAGCGGCGCTAGGCTGCTGTGTCGTGCAGGAGACGCGCCTCGACACTGCTCGGATCCGGGCGGCTCGCCGGGTTATCGACCCGATGTTTCTCGACACTCCGCTGTACCGCTGTGAGGCGCTGGAGCCCCACCTCGGATGCGCGGTGAGCATCAAGCTCGAAACGGCGAATCCGATCCGCAGCTTCAAGGGCCGCGGCACCGAGGTGGTCGCGAGCCAGCTCGCCGATGACGGCTCGCGAGCCGTGGTGTGCGCGAGCGCGGGCAACCTCGGCCAGGCCCTCGCCTGGTCCGGTCGCGGCCGGGAACTCGACGTCACCGTCGTGGCATCCCGCTTCGCGACTCGGGCCAAGCTCGAACGCATCCGCGCACTGGACGCCAGGCTGGAACTGGTGGACGGCGACCACGAGCTCGCGCGCGAGCGGGCCGCGGCCATCGCGCGGCACGACGGCATTCGGCTGGTTGAGGACAGCCTGGACATCGAGACCTGCGAGGGCGCGGCGACCATCGGCCTGGAACTGGTGGACACCGTGCCGTCCTTCGACGCCGTCCTGATCGCTCTCGGCGGCGGGGCGCTGGCCACCGGCGTAGGTCATGTGATGAAGGCCTTGGCGCCCGATGTCGAGGTGATCTGCGTCCAGCCGTTGGGCGCACCGGCGCTGACACACTCGTGGCGCCAACGGCGCATCGTCACCACCGACTCGACCGACACCATCGCTGACGGCGTCGCCGGTCGGTATCCCATCCCGGCCGTCCTGGTCGATCTTCTTCTGGTCGCCGACGACGCCGTCCTTGTCCGGGAGGCGTCGATCATCGCCGGTATGGGGATGCTCCTCGACCACGCTGGCCTCGTCGTCGAGCCGTCGGCCGCGCTCGGCGTCGCGGCGATACTCGAAGACCGTGACCGCTTCGCCGGCCGGCACGTAGCCACCATCGTGTGCGGCAGCAACGTCGACATGGACGCATATCACCACTGGGTCGGTGCTCCCATCCACAAGCCTTGACGGTTGCTCTGGCAGTGGGCCCTGAAGCGATGGGCGTTCATCGATCGCGTGCGGTTGCGGTGCGGGCAGCCGGTGATGTGGTCGCCTTCGGCTGCTTGTTCGATGTGGGCTTATCGGGCCAGCCGCGGGATAGCCGGTAGCACTTGCGTGAGCACCACCGCCGGTCCCTGCCGTTCGCGTGGCGTTCGAACGGCCTCTGGCATGGTCGCAGGTCAGCGGGTTGAAGTAGGTAGCTGGAGCATTGGCGACCGCCCTGCGTCTGGACGATGCCGCGCGAAGCCATCTGCACACCCTCGCCCGGCCCCGTCCCGGGCCCGCTCGCCGGCGTCCTCGCCCGCAGCGTGTCCAACCCGCCACCTGGGACCTGCTGGAGACCCTTCAGCAGGCGTGCCGTCCCGGTTTCGTCCTCGGACGCCGCCTCGACGTGCTGGCTAACAACGGGCTCGCCGGACTATTGATCACCGACTTCCGCGCACTGCCCGCGGCCGAGCGGAACCAGGCCCGCTTCGTCTTCCTCGATCCACACGCACGCGAGCTGTACCGGGACTGGCCCCGCGTCGCCGCAGACACCGCCGCCATGCTCCGCCTCGACGCCGGACGGCACCCGGACGACCCGTCGCTGAGCGCCCTGGTCGGCGATCTGTCCATACGCAGCGAGGAGTTCCGTCGCTTCTGGTCGGACAACAAGGTCCACCGACGCACGACCGGCACCAAGAATTACGCCACCCGCTCGTCGGTGACCTCACCGTCTCCTACGAGGCCCTGACGCCCGCGGACGACCCCGACCAGATCCTCTTCGTCTACGGCACCGAATCCGGCAGCCCGTCCGAGGCTGCCATGCACTTGCTGGCCCGCTGGAACGAGCGGTCAGGCGCCATCGGTCGGGTGACGACGCGAGTGTCACAAACGCGCGACTGACACTAGCCTGCCCAGTTCGCTCCGGCCGTCCATAAGGGGGCGAGTCCGGTGCATCCGGGGGTTGTGGAGGGCGGGCCGTGCCGGGGGTGGACCAGGCGCGGCCCGCGGCGCACCGCATGGCACCTGCCGGGGCCTCAGCCGATCCTGATGGAGGTGCCTGCGGTGAGACGGCGGTAGGGGGCCCCGGTACCGGGGCCGTTGTCGCCCAGGAAGCCTGCGATCATCGCGGTGCCGATGTCGTTGAGGGCGCCGTCGTGAATGGCGTAGGTCTGTCGCGGGGACACCGCCCGCACGTAGTCGATGAGTTGTCCGGTCGTGGACCAGGGGCCGTGCACGGGCAGGAGCAGGGTGTCGACGGTGGTGTCCGGGACGGTGAGGGCGTCTCCGGGGTGGAACAGGGCGTCGTCGACGAGGAAGCCGATGTTCTCCATGCGCGGGATGTCGGGGTGGATGGGCGCGTGCCACGTCCCGTAGACCTTCACGTCGAAGCCGGCCGCGGTGAAGGCCTCTCCCTCGCCCAGGGCGGTGACCCGGCTGCCGAGACCGTCCAGGAGCCTGGCGACAGAGGTGTTGGTCCAGATCCTCAGCGCCGGGTTCCTTCGAGCGGCTTCGCGGAGCATCTCCTCGGAGAAGTGATCGAAGTGTTCGTGGGTGACCAGGACGGCATCGACGCCGTCCAGAGCATGCGGGTCGGTCAGCCCGCCGGGGTCGATGACCAGGCGGCGGCCGTCCTTTTCCGTGCGAACGCAAGCGTGTCCGAACTTCGTGAGGTGCATGGACATCTCGTGGACTCTCCAAACTATACAACCTAGTTACACAACCAGGATACAGGCTTTACGTAGGATGGGGCCATGGACGAAATTTCGCTGGCTGAAGACCTGCGGCAGGTGATCGGTGGGCTTGTCCGTGCGGTACGGGCCGCGGACACCATGCCCTCCGGGGAGGCTGCCCTTCTCGGATACCTCGACCGCGGCGGCCCGCAGACCACGGCCGACCTCGCCCACCTGCGTGGCGTGAGCCACCAGGCGGCCGCCAAATCGGCGAAGGAACTTCTCGGCGGTGGCCTGGTGCGCGCCGAACCTCATCCCACTGACGGCCGTAAGGTCCTGCTGCACATCACAGACGTCGGCCGCGTCCGCCTCCAGCGGGAACGCGCACAACGCGCCGACTGGCTCAACACCGCCATCAGCACCGCGCTCGACTCCGACGAGCAGCGGCAACTTCGGCAGTGTGTCCCGCTGCTGGCCCGCTTGACCACCCACATCACCGGGCAGTGACGACGGGATGAAGCAACGCACCGTTCCGGCGGCGGGCGCCGGTGACGCACTTCGCTTGTTGCAGGACATGGCCCGGCCGACACAGCCGTCGTCGCCGGCGGAGTAGGCGTCGCCCCTGCGCCCACCGCCACAGGCCGGCGCGGCTGCCACTCACCGGCCGTCGGCCCCTGCTCGTCGACGGCATCCCGGGACCGCAGGGTTCACCGCGTGGACAAGTGGCGCAGGGCGCGGGCGGTCGGTGTGCCGGGGGCGGCCGTCATGAACAGCACCTGCTGGTCCTCCTCGGGGAGGGGGAGCACATCGCAGTTGATGCGCAGCTCGCCGAGCTCGGGGTGGACCATGGTCTTCGTCCGGTGTCCGGGTATCCGCAGCGGGTGGGAGGCCCAGATCTCGCGGAACTCCGCGCTGCCCGCCGTGAGGTCGGCCAGGAGACGGGACAGATCCCCGTCGTGCGGGTAGCGGTCGGCAGCGGTGCGCAGGCGGGAGACGGCGATCTCTGCGAAGTCCTCGTGGCCGGTGGTCAGGATCTGCTCGCGGAGCAGGAAGCGGCGGTGGGCCAGGTTCGGCTGGCGGTCCAGGTCGCCGAGCAGCGCCTGGGCCAGCGGGTTCCAGGCCAGGACGTCGTAGTCCGCCGCGGTGACCAGGACGGCGGTGTCCGGGAGCCGGTGGAGCAGGTCGGCGATGTGCCTACGTACGCGTCGCGGGGGCGCGGTGGGCGGCTGGGGCGTCTGGCCGGCCAGATGGAACAGGTGGGTGCGCTCGGCCGGGGCCAGCCGGAGGGCCGCCGCGAGGCCGTCGAGGATCCGTGGAGAGGGGCGCGGCCCGCGCGCCTGCTCCAGGCGGACGTAGTAGTCGACCGACATGTGCGCCAGGTCCGCGATCTCTTCCCGGCGCAGGCCGCCGGTGCGACGACGGGGCCCCGCAGGCAGGGCGACGTCTTCGGGGCGCAGCCCCGCACGACGCTCGCGCAGGAAGCGGGCCAGTTCGTCTCGGGCCACCGGTCAACTCCTCGGGATGTGTCTTCCTGGTATCGATTGTCCCTGGTTGCATGCCGGGCCGGCGGCGAGGCTGGCCTCATGGATATCTCGACTGCGCTGGTCACAGGCGCCAACAAGGGCATCGGCAGGGAAATCGCCCGCCAGCTCGTCCAGGCGGGCTTGAGCGTCTACGTCGGCTCGCGCGACGCGGAACGCGCGGAGCGTGCCGTCGCCGACATCGGCGGTGACGCGAGGCCCTTGGTCCTCGACGTCACCGATCCGGTGAGCATCGCCGCAGCGGCGGACCGCATCGACACCCTGGACGTCCTGGTCAACAACGCGGGTGTGTCCCCCGCTGGGGGCAGGGGCGCACAGGACGAGGACACTGGTACCTTCCGCCGGGTCTACGAGACGAACGTCTTCGGCGTGGTCTCGGTGACCAACGCGCTCTTGCCTGCCCTGCGGCGCTCGGCCCACCCCAGGATCGTGAACATCTCCAGCGGGACCGGATCGCTTGCGGCCGCGATCACCGAGCACTCCGGGTACCGGGGCGTCTTCGCCTCCTACCGCTCGTCGAAGGCGGCCCTGAACGCGTTGACAGTGTTCTACGCCCAGAGCCTTGCCGACGACGGAGTCAAGGTCAACGCCCTGGCACCGGGCCTGCGACGGACCGATCTGAACGACGCCGCAGCCGCTGGCGGGGACCCGGCCGAGGCGGCCGCCGGCGCCGTCCGGCTGGCACTGCTGCCCGACGACGGGCCCTCCGGCGCCTTCTTCTCCTGGGACGGAACACCGGCCCCCTGGTAGCCGCGGGGGATCACCGGCCACGGCTGTGAACGGAACATGGTCCGGAGGACGTTGATCTGCGCCGGGCCGGGCCCTGCCGATCCTGCGAACGACCGGTGTGTGGCCGCTCCGAAACGGTGGGACAGTTGCTACCGCAGGTCGCGGAAGAACGCGGTGATGTCGTCGGCGAGCAGGGCGGGTTCCTCGTGCGCGGCGAAGTGTCCGCCGCGGGGCATGTGGGTGTAGCGCGTGAGGCGGTAGGTGCGCTCGGCCCAGCTTCGCGGTGGTCGGGCGAGGTCTGCCGGGAACAGGGCGAGGGCGGTGGGGACCTCGACCCGCCGCACACGCCGGGTGAGCTGGTGTGCGTACTCGTAGTACGGGCGGAAGGACGTGGAGATGGTGCCGGTGAACCAGTAGAGGGATGCCTGGGTGAGGAGAAAGTCGTCGCTGAAGCGGGTGGACAGGTCGCCTCCGCAGTCGCTCCATGTCCGGTACTTCTCCAGGATCCAGGAGAGCAGTCCGGCAGGCGAGTCGTTCAGTGCGGGCGCGAGGGTGAGGGGGCGGGTGTTCTGCTGGTGCATGTAGCCGCCCTCCTCCGCCTGCCAGGCCGCGGCGGAGGCGAGGTGGGCCTTTTCCTCAGGGGTGAGCGAGGCCGGGTCGTACTCGGCCGGGGCGGCCGCGGCGAGCAGGTGGATGCCGACGACAGCCTCGGGGTGGGCTTCTGCGAGCCGTGAGGTGACGCCGGCGCCCAGGTCTCCGCCGTGGGCCGCGTACTGCCGGAAGCCGAGGTGGTCGTGCATCAGCCGGTGCCAGAGGTCATGGGTCTGTTCGGCGTCGGTGAGGGCGGGGCGCTGTGGCGAGAAGGTGAAGCCGGGCAGGGAGGGGACGATGACGGTGAAGGCGTCGCGGGCGTCTCCTCCGTGGCGGGACGGGGAGGCGAGTCGTTCGGCGAGCGCGGTGAGTTCCAAGACGGTGCTCGGCCAGCCGTGGGTGAGCACGATCGGCAGGGCGTCGGGGTGTTCGGCGTCGTAACGCAGGTAGTGCACTGGTGTGCCGTCGATGTCGGCGAAAAGGGAGGGCAGTGCGTTGACGGCGGCTTCGTGGGTCCGCCACGTGTAGTCGGTGGCCCAGTACCGGACGAGGCGGCGGAGTTCGGCTGCTTCGGTACCCGCCTGCCAGCCGTCGACCGGCCAGGGCTCGGGCCAGCGGGTGGCGCGCAGTCGGGTGCGGAGGTTTTCCAGGTCGGCGTCGGTGACCTGGATGACGGGGGTGCTCGGCACGGTGTGCTCCTTCATGTGCGTGATGTGCAGGGGTACGGCGGCGGTGCCGTTCGCTTTCTCGTGCGTGACGCGCGGGATTGGTCCTCCCGGCGGCCGCAAGGGCGGGCGCGGGGGCGACGACCGCGTTCAGGGCCGGCGCGGGTGCGGGTTCATCGGTGCTGGGGGCGTCGACGCGACGGCGTCTGTGTCGATCGTCTTCTCACGCGCGACCTGCAGGGTGTCCCTCAGGGCGCCCGCGAGGGTGAGGGACGCGGCCATGACGGCGGCTACCACCAGCAATGCCGGTGCCAGGCCGGTTCGGTCGGCGAGGGTGCCGAACAGGGGCGGGCCGCAGACGAAGCCGCAGTACCCGATCGAGGTGATCACGCCGACCCGGGCGGCCGCCTGGGCGGGGTCGTCCGAACCGGCGCTCAGGCTGAGAGGAAAGCCGAGTGCCGCGCCCGCTCCCCACAGCAGCGCCCCCGCGAACCCCGTCCAGAGGCCGGGCCCGGCCGTGAACAAGACCACCCCGAGGCAGGCGGCCGACGCAGACGCGCGCAGTGCTCCGGGCCGGCCCAGGCGACCGACGACCAACGGTCCGAGCCAGCGGCCGAGGGTGACGGCCGTGAGGAAGGCGGCGTAGGCGAGCGTGCCGACGGCGGCCGTGGTGCGGTGGCGGTCGATGACGGTGAGGCTGACCCAGTTGCTCCCCGCTCCCTCCGCCAACGCGAAAGCCAGGGCAACGAGGCCGAGGGCGACTGTGCGTGGGGCGCGCCATGCGCGTGGCCCGGGCTTCTGCGTCGTCCCGCGCGGTGACGATGCCGGGGATGCGGTCCATGGGAGGAAGCGGCGGACGGCCACGGGTGTCAGCACGGTGATGAGCAGGGCCACCGCGCCGATGTGCAGGCTCACCGGTACCTCCAGCGCCGTCAGGAGCGCGCCGAGGCAGGCGCCGGCGACGGTGCCGAGGCTGAACCCGGCGAAGAAGCGGGGCATCAGGGCGCGGCCGAGCCGTCGTTCGAGGTCCGCGGCGTGCACGGCCACCGCGACGTCCCAGAAGCCCGTGGCGGTGCCGAGGGCGAAGAGGCCGGCGAGGAGCAGCGGTGGCCAGAGAGCGAAGCCGGTCGCCACTGCGGCGAGGCCGGCGCCTACGAGCGCGCTCACCGTGGTGACGGCCCGGCGCGGCCCGATCCGTGCGACGAAGGGACCGGCCAGCGGCAGCGCCACCAGACCGCCGACCGCGAGGAGGAGCAGCAGGAGGCCCACTGCCGCGGCGTCCAGATCCATGCGGTCCCGGATCTGCGGCAAACGGGACGCCCAGGTGGCCCCGGCCAGGCCCAGGAGGGCGAAGACGAGGTAGGTCGACCGTACGGCGCTCGCGGTCTCGCGTGCGTACGAGCCTGCCGCGGCGCGGGGGTTCACTTGCTCGGTCCGGCGGCCGGGCCGAGCGTCTGTACGAGGGCCGCCCGGGTCACCTCGGGCGGCTCGTGGTCCGTGGAGAGCAGTGTGTGCATGATCATTCCTTCCAGGAGGGCGTCGATGCGGGCGGCGGCCTGCGGTCCGGTGAAGCGGGCCAGCACCGCCCGGCTGGAACTGGTCCACTCCTGGGTCAGTGCGCGCAGCGCGGGATCGCGCAGCGCCGCCAGGTGCAACTCGAAGCCGAGGACCGCGCTGTGGTGCCGGGCCGGGCCTCCTTGGACCACCGTCACCAGGACGTCGATCAGGTCGTCGCGCGATGCCACCTCGGTGAACAGGGCCTCGTATTCGGCGGTGCGCTGTTCGACGTACCGGGCGAACGCCTGCGTGCACAGTTCGGTCAGGCTCGCGAAGTGATAGGTGACGGAGCCCAGCGGCACGTCGGCCCGGGCGGCCACCTTGCGGTGCGTGATCCCGGCGACCCCGTCTTCGACGAGCACCTCCAGCGCGGCGTCGAGCACGCGCTCCCGACGGCGCGGATCGTGCCGACGCGTGCGTCGCCCCTCACCACCCGCCGTGCCTTGTTCCTCGGGGGTTTCTTTCTGCTGCATAAGAACAAACGTACACTACGTAAGGAACAGATGTTCTTACTTCAGCCGACGGGCGGCCGGGTGGATCAGGCCGCGGTGAAGCCGCCGTCCGCGGCGAGTACGGCGCCCGTGACGAAGGAGGATCGCGGGGAGGCCAGGAAGCACAGGACTTCCGCGATCTCACGGGGCTGTGCCACCCTGCCCAGGGGGTGGGCGTCTGCGAAGGACGCGAGGTAGGCGCGGCTGTCGAGGCGGAAGGTGTCGAGAAAGTCGGTTTCGACGACGCCTGCGGCGACGAGGTTCGCGCGAATGCCCAGGGGGCCGCCTTCCAAGGCCAGCACCTTGGTCACCTGGGCGAGCGCACCCTTCGACGCGCTGTAGGCGACCCCCTCGGGCAGGCCGACGGACGACGCATAGGAGCCGGTACTGACGATGGCGCCGCCCCCGCGCTCCTCCATGGCCCGGAAGGCTTCACGGGCGAAGAAGAAAGCGCCACGGACGTTGACGTCCATCACGCTGTCCCACTCCTCGGCCGTGGTGTGCGTAACGGGCTTGTTCAGGGTGCGTCCGGCGTTGTTGACCAGGATGTCCAGTCCGCCGAAGGCGTCGACGGCGGACCCGACCGCGCGGGTGGCGGTCTCTTCCACGGTGACATCGCCGGTCACTGTCACCACACCGGGGAACTCCTGTGCCAGCGAGGTTAGTTCGGGGCGCATGTCGAGGGCGACGACGTGCGCGCCGCGGGCATGGAGGAGAGCCACGGTCTCCCTGCCGATGCCGCGTGCGGCGCCGGTGACGAGGGCGGTCTTTCCAGCGAACTCGGAAGCTTCGACGGACGGGGTCGTGGAGGTCATGCGGGTACTCCCTGACGGGGTGGTGGTCGGGTGCCGGTGCCCGGCGGCGGATGGCTTCGTAGTAGGGCGGAGGGCCACTGCGTCAGTGGTTCCGGCTATCGGCCCGGTGCCGGATGAGCAGGGCGGCGCCCAGACCGGCGAGTACGGCGGCGACGATGACAGCAGTGCCAGGGGTGTAGCCCGCCAGAGGGTCGGAGCGGTCCGCCTGCTGTTCGGCTTCGACGACCGCGGTGACGAGGGCGAGGACGACGGCACCGCCGATCTGCATGAAGGTGTTGAGCAGGGCTCCCGCCAGCCCCTGGTCCCGGTCGGGCACCCCGGCCACCGCACTCATGTTCAGCGCGGGGAACGTCGCGGCGGTGCCGATACCGTTGACGACCATGACGGGCAGGACCACGGTGAGGAAGGAACTGTCCGGCCCGATCCGGAAGAACAGCGCGTAGGACAGCGCGAGGAGCAGCATTCCGGCGGCGATCATCCTGTGCACGCCGAACCGGGCGGCGAGCCGCCCCGCGAACGGCGCCAGCGCACCGTTGGCGAGGCCCAGCGGGACAAAGGCACCGGCCGTCTGCAACGGCGTCCAGCCCAGCACGTTCTGCAGATAGAGCGTGGCGAGGAACGCGAACGACGTGTAGGCACCCCACATCGCGAAGATCGTCAGGTTGGTGCGCGCGGTCGCACGCCGAGTGAGGAAGGACAAGGGGACCAACGGCTTGCGTGAGCGGGACTCGACGCGGAGGAACAGGGCGAGCAAGCAGGCGGCGGCAGAGAAGAGGACGAGAGTGCGGGCGGACAGCCAGCCGTGCGCCGGAGCCTGCGTGAGGACGTAGACCAGGAGCATCAGAGCTCCAGTGGCCGTCAGCGCACCGGGAACGTCGAGCTTCTCGCGGGTGCTGTCCCGGCGGTCCGCCGGGAGCAGGCGCAGCCCTGCGAGCAATGCCGCCACGGCGATGGGCACCGGGAGCGCGAAGACGAGCCGCCACGACAGTTCGGTCAGTCCCCCGCCGAGGACGAGCCCTCCGATGAAGCCGCAGGCGCCGGCGGTGGCGTACCACCCGAGAGCACGTCCACGCCGCGGGCCCTCCGGCCAGTTGGTGGTGATCAGGGAGAGGGCCGCCGGGGCCAGGAAGCCCGCGGCGATGCCTTTCACCAGCCGCGCCGCGATCAGCAGGCCACCGGTCGGAGCGAGCGCTCCCAGCACGCTCACCACGCCGAAGACGGCGACCGCGGTCAGGAAGGCACGGCGCCGGCCGGACAGATCGGCGACCCGGCCGCCCAGGAGAAGGAACCCGCCGTAGCCGAGGGCGTAGGCGGACACGACCCACTGCAGGGAACCCGATGACATGCCAAGGTCACGCTGGATCGCGGGCAGGGCCACACCCACATCGGACAGGTCGATGGCGTCCATGAAATGAGCCGCGCACAGCACCAGCAGGGCTGGCGTGCCGGGTGACGGCTGGATCTTCGCGATGGCCCCGGTTTCGCCGGTGGCGGTGACGATTCCGTCAGTCTGCTTCATTGCTCTGCCTTCCTCCGGCGGCGGTTGAGCGGAACAGGGCCCGCACCACGCCGGACTCCAGGCCCGTGGGCGCCGGAAACGACGTTGCCGCGCTTGCTCATGAGGGCTTCTTCGCCCGGTCCTCGCGGTAGAGCACGAGGTGCTCGTGGTGGAGCACGCCGTCGCGGATGTCCCCCGTGGCGGTGAAGCCCGTGTCGTCGACGTAGTCGAGGTGGTCGCCGGTCACCGTGTACCGGCCGGTGTACGCGCTGCGCCGGTCTCCCCGGGCCTCGTCATAGCGCCCGTCCGGCAGCAGCTCCTGGCGGATGTGGCCGCCCGCGGTCACCCACATGCCGACCACGTCGGCCTTCACGGGACCGCGCTCGCTCCGCGCATCGCCTGTCATCAAAACTCCCTTCCTCAGTGGGGCACCGGTGTCGTGCCCGACCGAGTCTGCGCAGGTCAGCGCAGGGGTACCAGGATGCTCTCTGCCTGGGTGCGGCACACCCAGGCAGCGGGAGCAGCCACCGCCTAGCCTGGAGGCCATGGACGACAACCACCTCGGGGAGTTCCTCCGCGCGCGCCGCGCCGGCGTACGGCCACAGGACGTCAACATGGCCAGTCACGGTGTGCGCAGGGTCACCGGACTGCGCCGCGAGGAGGTCGCCGTCCTGGCCGGAGTCAACGCCGACTACTACACCCGGCTGGAGCAGGGCAGAGAACGTCACCCCTCGCCACAGGTACTGGAAGCGCTCAGCCGCGCCCTGCTGCTCGACACGGACGCCCGCGACCACCTGCACCGCCTGGCCGGGGTGTCACCGGACGGCCAAGGTTCCCTCCACACCAGCGAGCAGGTCAGTCCCGCGCTGCGCCAGCTGATGGACGGCTACCCGCACACCCCGGCGTTCGTCATGAGCCGCACCCTCGGCCTCCTGGCCGCCAACGCCCTGGCCGACGCCCTCTATGCCCCCTTCACTCCTGCGGACAACCTGGCCCGCATGACCTTCCTCGACCCGGCCGGACGGCAGTTCTACCGAGACTGGGACCGGGCCGCCCAGGCAGCTGTCGCCAACCTGCGCCAGGCAACCGGCTTCGACCCCGAGCACCCGCGCCTGCGACACCTCGTGGGCACACTGACCGAGCACAGTCCCGCATTCCGGCGGCTGTGGGCCCAGCACACCGTGCGCGGCAAAACCCAGGACGCCAAGCAACTCCTCCACCCGGACGTCGGCCCGCTCTCCCTCACCTACCAGTCCTTCGACGTCCGCGACGCTCCTGGCCAGCAACTCGTCATCTACCACGCCGAACCGGGCAGCCCCTCCGCCCAGGCCCTGACCCTCCTCGGCACCCTGCACGCCAGCGCGAAGCGGACGCCGTCCCGTTCCGCCGGACAGTGAGTCCCGCAGCCCGCCCCGCGTCTGCCTGCAACCGAGGGCCGGCACTCCCGATCCAGTGCAGCTCGGGCGTGTCCTGACCGGTGCCAACCGCCACGCCTCCCCGTTGCTCGCCCCGACCCTGGATCGTCTGAACGGCCTAGCTAGTAGATCGCCTCATGGCTGATCCGCATGGACTCATCATCGGGGTTGTCGACCTTCAGAAGCCGTATCTCAACCAATCATGGAACGTGCGGTTCGAACGGGCTTCCCGCCTGGGTGATCTTCCCGTTGTCCGCGCATGAAGACAGGGCCTCTCGGTAGCTCGGGGATGCGAATCTGACCGAGCAGTGCCGGGAGGCCCTGGTGTCCTTGTTGTACGTGTCCGAGCCCGTCCAGTTCAACTCGGCTGCCCCATCGTGTGGTTGCCTCGCGCACGTGTACGGCAACGCGGCTGACCGTCCCGACCGGGAACGCCGGGATCCGTCGGACATGACGGACGCGGAGTGGGCGGCCATCCGGCCGTTGCTGCCGGTGCCGGCCTGGCTCCAGGGCCGGGGCGGTCAGCCCGAGGGCTACTGCCACCGCCAGCTGCTGGACGCGATCCGTTACCTGGTCGCGGGCGGGATCTCCTGGCGGGCGATGCCCGCGGACTTTCCCGACTGGGGCCGGGTCTACGCCTTCTTCCGCCGCTGGCGCGAGCGCGGGCTGATCACCGAGTTCCACGACCGGCTGCACGGGAAGGTCCGTGAACGCGAAGGCCGCGAGGCCGAGCCCACTGCGGGGATCATCGACGCGCAGTCGGTGCGGGCCGCCGCGACGGTGCCGGCCGCCTCACGCGGCTACGACGGCGGGAAGAAGGTGCCCGGGCGCAAGCGGCACATCGTGACCGACACGCTCGGTCTGCTCCTGGCCGTCTGTGTCACCGCCGCGAACATCGGCGACCGCGATGCCGCCACGGGCCTGCTGCAGCGACTGCATCTTCTGCACCGCGGCATCACCCTCGTCTGAGCCGACGGCGGCTACACCGGCGGCCTCGTCGACTGGTGCCGCCAGAAACTTACGCTGACCTTGGAGATCGTCAAACGCACCGACGACATGATCGGGTTCGTGGTGCTGCCCAGACGCTGGGTGGCAGAACGCACATTCGCGTGGCTGATGCATTCACGCCGCCTGGCCCGGGACTACGAGACGTTGCCGGCCAGCAGCGAGGCGATGATCCGGTGGTCGATGATCACGCGGATGAGCCGGCGTCTGGCACGGCCACGGGCCGCCGGCCGGCACTGAATGCCCCCGACGTCTCCTGCACGAGCCACCCGCGCTCCGCCAGGCGCCGGGCCTTCGAGCGCACCCCCTCGACCTTCGCCGACGTTGTCTCCAAGCCCAGCACAGCCGTGATCTCCCGGGCCTTCAGCGGCCCCTGGCCCGCGGGCTGCCGCTCGTCGAACACGCCCAGAATCCGCTGGTAGTCCGACGCCAGCACCGTCACCGGCAGTCCTTCGCGCCAAGGTGGCACGATCGAGCCCGGCACCGGCGCGGGCGAGGACACAATGTCCGCGGTCGTCCCGGTCGCGGCGGCGGACCCGGCAGCCGAGACCGCCAAAGCCTCGACCAGTTCCTCCCGCGCGATCACCCGCCGGTCCAGCTCGATCTCTGCGGCCTCCAACACCTCGGCCAGCCGCGCAACTTCCTCCCGCAGACCTTCCACCCGCACCCGGGCCGTCGTCTCCCGCTCCTCCAGCATTCCCAGCACCGACGCCATCGCGCACCCCTCGACCGCAGAGCCGAAACAAGACGCCGCATACCTCCCTCACTCCGAGCCACACCATGGCTGACCAGCGAAAATCAAGCGATCACGTTCGGTTGAGATACGGCTTCTCAGCCGGTTCGCGATCTGCTCCGGACTCCACGCCATGACCCATTGGCGGTCGCCGCGGTGCGGCTTGTTCCTCCCCTTCCACCACGGTCCCTCAGGCCCCAGTACCGTCCCGTCCGGGCGGCTGACCTGGCCGGAAAGTCGGTCACGTCCGCTGGAGTGGTGTATCGACGGCCACTCGGTGATCTCGTCTTTGAGGCTATGCGGTCTGTTCGGTGGA
>NZ_JBHJUW010000180.1:0-14389 GCF_042268205.1 Streptomyces sp. NPDC056160 | reverse complement strand
CACGGGAGCGCCGGGGCGGGGCCCTGCGGCCGCGGTGCGTGCGTCCAGCGCCGCTCAGTCCTCGTAGGCGTCCAGCGGCGGGCAGGAGCAGACCAGGTTCCGGTCGCCGAAGGCCTGGTCGATCCGGCGCACCGGCGGCCAGTACTTGTCGACCGTCGAGACACCGGCCGGGAAGACGGCCTCCTCACGGCTGTAGGCGTGCTCCCACTCCCCGCCGAGCGCGGCGGCGGTGTGCGGGGCGCCCCGCAGCGGGTTGTCGTCGGCGGGCCACGCCCCTGAGCCGACCTTGTCGATCTCGGCGCGGATCGCGATCATCGTGTCGCAGAAGCGGTCCAGCTCGGCCAGGTCCTCGGACTCGGTCGGCTCGATCATCAGCGTCCCGGCCACCGGGAACGACATCGTCGGCGCGTGGAAGCCGTAGTCGATCAGCCGCTTGGCGACGTCGTCCACGCTCACGCCGGTCGCCTTGGTCAGCGGGCGCAGGTCGATGATGCACTCGTGCGCGACCAGACCGCCGGGTCCGGTGTACAGGACCGGGAAGTGCGGCTCCAGGCGCTTGGCGATGTAGTTGGCGGACAGCACGGCCACCTGCGTGGCCCGCTTGAGGCCCTCGCCGCCCATGAGCCTGACGTACGCCCAGGAGATCGGCAGGATGCCCGCCGAGCCCCACGGCGCCGCCGAGACCGGGCCGACGCCGGTGGCGGGACCGGCCTCGGGCTGCAGCGGGTGGTTGGGCAGGTACGGCGCGAGGTGCGCGCGCACGGCGACCGGGCCGACGCCGGGACCGCCGCCGCCGTGCGGGATGCAGAACGTCTTGTGCAGGTTCAGGTGGGAGACGTCGCCGCCGAAGTGGCCGGGCTTGGCCAGGCCCACCAGGGCGTTGAGGTTGGCGCCGTCGACGTACACCTGGCCGCCGGCCTCGTGGACCCGGCCGCAGATGTCGGCGACGTGCTCCTCGAACACGCCGTGCGTGGAGGGGTAGGTGATCATCAGCACGGCGAGCTGGTCGCGGTGCCGCTCGATCTTCGCGCGCAGGTCCTCGACGTCGACCTCGCCGTCCTCGGCGGTCTTCACGACGACGACCTTCATCCCGGCCATCACGGCGCTGGCGGCGTTGGTGCCGTGCGCGGAGGACGGGATGAGGCAGACGGTGCGCTGCTCGTCGCCGTTGGCCCGGTGGTAGCCGCGGACCGCGAGCAGACCGGCCAGCTCGCCCTGCGAGCCGGCGTTCGGCTGGAGGGAGACCTTGTCGTAGCCGGTGACCTCGGCGAGCCGGTCCTCCAGCTCGCGGATGAGGGTGAGGTAGCCCTGCGCCTGCTCGGCGGGCGCGAAGGGGTGCAGCTGCCCGAACTCGGGCCAGGTGACCGGCTCCATCTCCGTGGTCGCGTTGAGCTTCATGGTGCACGAGCCCAGCGGGATCATGCCCCGGTCGAGCGCGTAGTCGCGGTCGGAGAGCCTGCGCAGGTACCGCAGCATCGCCGTCTCGGAGCGGTGCTGGTGGAAGACGGGGTGGGTGAGGTAGGCGTCGGTGCGCAGCCGGGACTCGGGCAGCACCTGAGCGGCGGCGTCCAGCGCGTCGATGTCGCCCGCGGTGCCGAACGCGGACCACACGGCGTGCAGCTGGGCCCGCGTGGTGGTCTCGTCGCAGGCGATCGAGACGTGGTCGGCGTCGACCAGGCGCAGGTTCACCCCGGCCTCGCGGGCGGCGGCCACGATGCCGGCGGCGCGGCCCTCGGCCTTGACGGTGAGCGTGTCGAAGTAGGAGTCGTGGACGATGCGCGCCCCGCCCGCCTTCAGGCCCTCGGCCAGCACGGCGGCGTAGCGGTGGGTGCGCCGCGCGATGTCCTTCAGGCCGTCGGGACCGTGGTAGACGGCGTACATGCCGGCCATGACGGCGAGCAGCACCTGCGCGGTGCAGATGTTGCTGGTGGCCTTCTCGCGGCGGATGTGCTGCTCGCGGGTCTGCAGGGCCAGGCGGTAGGCCTTGTTGCCGTCGGCGTCGACGGAGACGCCGACCAGGCGGCCGGGCAGGCTGCGGGCGAACTGCTCGCGCACCGCCATGTAGCCGGCGTGCGGCCCGCCGAAGCCCATCGGGACACCGAAGCGCTGGGTGGTGCCGACGGCGATGTCCGCGCCCAGCTCGCCGGGAGAGGTGAGCAGCGTGAGGGCGAGCAGGTCGGCGGCGACGGTGACCAGGGCGCCCAGCTCGTGCGCCTGGTCGATGACGGGCCTGAGGTCGCGTACGGCACCGGAGGCGCCCGGGTACTGCAGGAGCACGCCGTTGATCTCGCGCTCGGCGACGTGGGCGGGGATGCCGTCGCTGAGGTCTGCGACGACGACCTCGACCCCGGTCGGCTCGGCCCGGGTCCGGATGACGGCGATCGTCTGCGGCAGCGTGTCCGCGTCGACGAGGAACAGGCCCTTCTTGTTCTTGCCCATGCGCCGTGACAGGGCCAGCGCCTCGGCGGCGGCCGTGCCCTCGTCGAGCAGGGAGGCGCCGGAGGTCGGCAGGCCGGTGAGGTCGGCGACGACGGTCTGGAAGTTCAGCAGCGCTTCGAGCCGGCCCTGCGAGATCTCGGGCTGGTACGGGGTGTACGCCGTGTACCAGGCAGGGTTCTCCATGACGTTGCGCAGGATGACGGGCGGGGTGAACGTCCCGTAGTAGCCGAGCCCGATCATCGAACCGAGCACCTGGTTGCGGTCGGCGAGGGAACGCAGCTCGGCCAGCACCTCGGCCTCGGTGCGGGCGCCGGGCAGGTCCAGGGTGTCGGCGTTCTTGATGACGTCCGGCACGGCGGCGGCGGTGAGTTCGTCGAGCGAGCCGTAGCCGACCTGCGCGAGCATCTTGGCGCGCGCCTCGAGGTCGGGCCCGATGTGGCGCTGTTCGAAGGGGATGCCCTGTTCGAGCTCGGAGAGCGGAATGCGCTGGGCGGTCATTGCGGAGGCCTCCTGGTCTGACGCGACCTTCGAGGGACACCACGGCGCGGGTGTCCCGACGGCCTCCCCCTCTGTCATCTCAACCTGAGAGCTTCACCGGGCCGCCGGCAGGCGACCGGCTTTCACCGTCGGTGAGAGCGGAAGCCGTCGACACCCGCTCTGCTTTCCAGAGTGACCTCGTCCGTGCGGTACGTGGGCCTGAGAGATTCCGGGGAGGATTTGCTCCTTCGGCGCCTCCGGTGATGCCGGAGGACTCTCCCGCACGGGGTCAGCAGCCGCTGCCAGGGTACCAGCGGGCCGAGAGCCGGAGCCTTCGAGTGGCCGCCCGGCCGAATGTGCTCTTTCGTAGTGCTTACGGATGAGGTGCGACCATGTGGAGGGACCGTGCTGACCGAGATCGATCCGCGCAATCTGATCGGCCGCAAGGCGTTCGACCGCAACGGCAACAAGATCGGCACGGTGGACGAGGTCTACCTCGACGACGCCACCGGCGTGCCCGAGTGGGCGGCCATACGGACCGGACTGTTCTCCCGGGACGCCTTCGTGCCCCTGGAGCCCAGCGAACTGGTCGAGGGCGCCCTCCACATCCCCTTCGACCGCTCCCTGATCAAGGAGGCGCCCGACTTCGGCGTCGGCCGCCACCTCTCCCCCGAGCAGGAAATCCAGCTCTACCACCACTACGGCCTCGACCTCACACCTCCCGCCGCACTCCCCGACCGCGACTTCGGCAAGCTGGCCGGCTCCGGCTCGGAGGAGGCCTGAAGGATCCCCCGGCCCCGGCCGGGCGCGGCACGGTCCACCCGCCGACTCACCCACACCGGCACCGCGCCGCACCGACCGCCGCCGCCCCGGAACCCTCCGCCGCGAACCGCACGCCTTCCGCCAGGAGAACTCACCCGCCCCCACACGCGAAACACGGTCCCCTCAAGAAGCAGGCTGTCCCAGAAGCACCTTCCGGCTCTGAGCACGCTGCCGCGTCGTCCCTCAGCCCCGACCTCTCAGCCCCGGCCGCCGGTCTCCCCGCCCACCGCCGCGGGCGTACCGGCCGGATCCGCCGGTCTTCGCCGCACCAGCGGCAACGGATCCGCCGGTTGCAGCGCCGGGTCATCGACACGGAAGGTCCGCACCCGGCCGGGCTCCGAGCCGGGTGTCTCGAACCTGACCGTGACCCTGCCGACACCGCTGCCCTGCACCCACCCGTGCCCGTGTTCGGCGTGCCGCACGTCGTGCCCCGCGGACCAGTGCCGCTCGGCGGGCCCGGCAGCCTGCACCTGGGCCGGTTCGTCCACGCGCTCCTCCGCGGGGCTCTCCGCCCCCGCACCGGCCGCCTGGGCGAACAGGTCCTCCTGCGTGTAGTCGGCGAGCCCCGACACGCCCACGCCGAGCAGCCGCACCCCGCCGGTGGTGTCCACGGAGTCCAGCAGCCGGGCCGCCGCCTCCCGGACCACCGCGGGATCGTCGGTGGGCCCGCGCAGCGTCTCGGACCGGGTCAGGGTGGAGAAGTCGTAGCGCCGCACCTTCAGCACGATGGTGCGGCCCGAGAGCCCCGAGCCGCGCAGCCGCCGCACGCAGCGGTCGGCGAGCCGCTGGACCTCCAGCCCCACCCGCAGCCGGTCGTGGATGTCGATGTCGTACGTGTCCTCGACCGACACCGACTTGGCCTCCCGCTCGGCGACGACGGGCCGCTCGTCGTGGGCCAGCGCCATGGCGTGCAGCGCGTGCCCGTGCGCCTTGCCCAGGAGCCGGACGAGTTCGTCCTCGCCCGCCTCGGCGAGTTCGTCGACGGTGTGGATCCCGGCCCGCCGCAGATGGTCCCCCGTGGCCGGTCCGACGCCCGGCAGGGTGCGCACCGAGAGCGGGCCGAGGAGGTCCCGCTCCGTGCCGGGCTCGATGAGCACCAGCCCGTCGGGCTTGGCCCGCTCCGAGGCGATCTTGGCGAGCATCTTGGAGGCGGCCAGCCCCACCGAGCCGGTCAGCCCCGTCACGGCCCGGATACCGGCCCGCAGCTCGGCCCCGGCCAGGCGGGCGGAGGCCTCGTCCCAGGCCGCTCCCCCGGCCTCCAGGTCCACGAACGCCTCGTCCAGGCTGAGCGGCTCCACGAGCGGGGACAGCTCCCGCAGCAGCTGCATCACCTGTTCGCTGATGGCCCGGTAGAAGCCGAAGCGGGGCACCAGGTACGCGGCGTTCGGCGCCAGCCGGCGTGCCTGGGCCATCGGCATCGCGGAGTGGACGCCGAAGACCCGGGCCTCGTACGAAGCGGTGGCGACCACGCCGCGCGGTCCGAGTCCTCCGACGACGACGGCCTTCCCCCGCAGGCTCGGCTTGGATGCCTGCTCCGCCTGGGCGAAGAAGGCATCCATGTCGAGATGCAGGATCGTGGGCGCGGTTCTCACATCTCCGATGCTGCACCACGGCACTGACAATGCCCCCTCGCGGGGCACGGCCCGGCTTCGCGACCCGGCCCGGCCGACCGCCGGCAGGACGGCCGGGGTCCTCGGCCGACGACCCGCCCACGCCCGCCGTTCGGAGGGCTCAGACGGCTCGGTTGCGGCGCCGGGCCAGCTCGTCGCCGGGGTTCTGGCCGACCAGGGTCTCGCCGGTGTCGACCCGCTCGCCGTGCAGCTGGGACAGCGCACTCTCCACATCGCGCCACACCACGCCGACGGCGATGCCGAAGATGCCCTGGCCGCTCTGGAGCAGGGCGTGCACCTCGTCGGGGGAGGCGCACTCGTAGACCGTCGCGCCGTCGCTCATCAGCGTCATGCGCTCCAGGTCGCTGAAGCCCTGCCGACGCAGGTGCTGCACGGCGGTACGGATGTTCTGCAACGACACACCGGTGTCCAGGAACCGTTTGACGATCTTCAGGACGACCACGTCCCGGAAGCTGTACAGCCGCTGGGTGCCGGACCCGTGCGCGGGCCGCACGCTCGGTTCGACCAGGCCGGTGCGGGCCCAGTAGTCCAGCTGCCGATAGGTGATTCCGGCCGCCGCGCAGGCCGTCGGGCCCCGGTAGCCGATCTGCTCGGTCGCCATGGACGCCGCCCCTCCGCCGCTGGGCACGGCCGTCGGCCGTTGCGGAGCCTGGTCGGCCGCGCTGCCGTGAAGCGGGTACGGGCCGTTCCCCCCGACCTCGCGTCCGGGGGCACCCCCAGCCGTACCGTCGCCGCTGCTTCTCACGCCGACCTCCGTCCTTGACCTGCCTCCTCGACGGTAGGCAGTCACCAGGGGTGCGTCAACGATCGCCACACTCGGCACGCCGAGTGATAATCACCCTAAGAGTGGTTTCCCGTGCCCCACCGCGGGGAAAGGCTAGCCGAATGGTCTCGCGGGGGGCTGGAGGCCGCTCTCCGAGGCCGGTGGCATATGTGGACGTTTCACTGGCTGCTGCTGCCGAAGTCCTCGGGCGAGATCTGGTCGAGGAACTCGCGGAACTTCTCCACCTCGTCCTCCTGCTCGTCCGGGATCGCGATGCCGGCGTCGTCAAGCACCGTGTCGCTGCCGTAGATCGGCGTGCCGGTGCGCAGCGCGAGCGCTATGGCGTCCGACGGACGGGCACTCACCTCCACCCCGCTGGCGAAGACGAGCTCGGCGTAGAAGACACCCTCCCGCAGGTCCGTGATGCGCACTTCCGTCAGCTCCTGGCCAACGGCTTCCAGCACGTCCTTGAACAGGTCGTGCGTCAGCGGTCGCGCGGGGGCCATGCCCTGCTGGGCGAAGGCGATCGCCGTCGCCTCCCCGGGTCCGATCCAGATGGGGAGGTAGCGGTCGCCTCCCACTTCACGCAGGAGCACGATCGGTTGGTTGGAGGGCATTTCGACCCGGACACCTACGACATCGAGCTCGTTCACACAGCAACCCTAGGCCGTGCCCGGGATGTTTGGGTAGTCGGGCCGGAATCGGGAGGGCGATCCGGCCGCCGGACGAGCTCCGGACCTTCCTCGGGCGGCCTCCCCCGGCACCGCCGCGCCGAAGCCCGGCACCCCACGACCGAAGCCCGGGCAGCCACCCCGGCGCTCAGGGCAGCCGTACCCCGAGCGCCGTCTGCACCAGCGCGGAGTGCAGGCTGACCGTGAGCGCGGCCAGCTCCTTCGTACGGTCCTCCGCGTGCACCCTGGTCTGCGGGTTGCGGTGCCGCCTGAGCGGGGCCACCACCTGGTCGACCAGACCGGCCTCCCGGTCCGCGGCGGCCTTCATCACCCGCAGGTGACGCGGCTCGATGCCGAAACGTCCCAGCTCACGGATGAGAGAGGCCACGGTGACCGTCTCCGCGTCGTAGCTGCCGTCCTCCAGGGCGGTGACGAGCCCGTAGGACTCCCACTCCTGGAGTTCCGCGTCCTCGATCTGTGCGGCGGCCAGCAGTCCGGTCCGCCCGATCCGGGCCGCCACCGGCGCCTCGGCCTGCTTCGGGACCGTCTCGCCGCCACGCTGCCGGCCGAGCACCGGCGGCTGGACGGCCTCGCCCCGCTCCACCGCGTCCAGGTACTCGCGGATCACTTTCAGCGGCAGGTAGTGGTCCCGCTGCATCCTCAGGACGCGGGCGAGGCGCTCGACGTCGTCCGCGCTGAACTTGCGGTACCCCGAAGGAGTGCGCCGCGGCTCGACCAGCCCCTCCGACTCCAGGAACCGGATCTTGGAAATGGTGACCTCGGGGAACTCGTCGCGCAGCGCGTTCAGCACCGCGCCGATGCTCATCAGCCCACTGTCCGCGGCGGCGGTACCGTGCCCGGCACCGCCGCTCGGTGATTGAAGCATGGACCTTCCCTGGGTTCCCCGGACCGAGTCCGGGGAGGTCAGTAACCCTGTCGGCTCGAGTAGAAGACCAGCCGGTACTTGCCGATCTGCACCTCGTCACCGTTGGCCAGCGCGACCTCGTCGATCCGCTCCCGATTGACGTACGTACCGTTCAGGCTGCCGACGTCGGCCACCGTGAACGAGCCGTCCGGGCTGCGGCGGAACTCCACGTGGCGTCGCGAGACCGTCACGTCGTCCAGGAAGATGTCACTCTGCGGATGACGTCCGGCCGTGGTCAGCTCACCGTCCAGCAGGAAACGGCTGCCGGAGTTCGGCCCCCGGCGCACCACCAGCAGGGCCGAGCCGAGCGGGAGCGCGTCGACGGCCGCCTGCGCCTCGGGAGACAGCATCGGCGTCTGGCCGGTGGCCTCCGCGTCGTAGGCCTCCAGGCCGGAGATGGAGATCGTGGACGTCGTCTCCGCCGCGCGCTCCGGCACCGCTCCGGGCCTCAGCGGCGCACCGCAGTTGGAACAGAAGCGGCTGCTGTCCGCATTGCGGTGACCGCACCTCGTACACACCAGGGCCGACATGGACCGATCCTCCTGCCGCGGCTGCCCCGCCGGGGAATGGGACGCGTACGGGTCGGCGGCAAACCCTCCACCCGTACCTGAGGTTGACGGTTGGCCGAAACCTATGCCGCCTGCCTGGGCAGGGTCAACCGACGGCGCGCCCTGACCACCGGAAAAGTCACCGCCCTGACCGGCGACCTGGTCCCTGAACAGCGGGCGCTGACCCTCGGCGCCTGGCTGTGCGCGATGGCGAGCGGTCGCGTTGTCGCCGCTCTCTCGCGCGCTCTTGCCGAACAACTTCGCAAACAACTTCACGGGCGATTCCCCTTGACCGAAACAGACCCGCCCGTGGGGCAGGACGAACCCTGACTGCGTACACCGGTCGACCCGGACATCCTCACAACGTCCGTATCCACCAGACAGTTTCCACCACGCACCACCCAATCGGTGCGCCGACCCCCCGCAACCTCATGCCCCTGCCGGACGACGGCCATGCACCCCCGGTTCACCGGGAGGACGACCGAGCGTAGTCAGGCAGCTTCGCCGCTCGCAAGGCGTCCACGACGATCTTGTCCGAACGCTCGACGGACACGGTGGCCTGCTCCTTCTCCAGGGTCTGCACCACGCCTCCGGGGATGTTCAGCGCCGGCTCCAGATCCTGCGGCTTGCCGATGACCTTGAAACGATACGGCGCGGCGATCTTGTTCCCGTCGACCTCGACGCGCTTGCCGGCGTCCGTCAGATAGGTGCTCGCGACCACGCGCACGCCGTTGACCTCGATGGCCTCCGCACCGGCCGCGCGCAGCTCCTGCACCGCGTCGAGCAGCATGTCCGCCTGGACCGTCCCCTTCGTGTCCTCGATCGTCATCGTGATGCCGGGCCCCTGCGCGGCCACCGTGCCCGCCAGGATGCCGAGTTGCCGCTCCTTCTCGACCGTCTGCTTGCGGGCCTCCTCTGCCTGGTCGGAGCTGTTCTCCAGCTCCTGACGCTGCTTCTCGAGACCCTGCTTCTCGTCCTCAAGACGCTGAGTGCGGTCATCCAGTTCATCGAGGATGCGGACAAGATCTTCTTGCCGGGCGCCGCGCAGCGCGTTGCCGCTGTCGCTGTTGGAGGCCACCTGGACAGCCAGGCCGAAACCGAGGCCGAACAGCAGCAGCGCCACGACGAGTTGGGCCCGGGTGAACCGCGGCGGCCACAGTCCCTTCACCAGCCGCTGGCGGCCGGTCGGCGCGGGCTCCGACGGCTGCCCGGCCCGGTCCTCGCCGTCGAGGCCCTGCGCGGGCACCTCCGCGGGCAGTTCCTTGCGGAGCCTGTGCTCCGGCCGTTCGTCCCGGTCGGTCATCGCGCTCACGCCCGGAACACGTGCCGTCGGATCGCCGCGGCGTTGGAGAAGATCCGGATGCCGAGGACGACGACCACCCCCGTGGACAGCTGGGCGCCCACACCCAACTTGTCGCCCAGGAACACGATCAGCGCGGCGACGACCACGTTCGACAGGAACGACACCACGAAGACCTTGTCGTCGAAGATGCCGTCCAGCATGGCCCGCAGCCCGCCGAAGACGGCGTCCAGGGCCGCCACGACGGCGATGGGCAGATACGGCTCGACGACCGCCGGAACCTCGGGCCGGACCAACAGGCCGGCCACGACTCCCACGACGAGGCCCAGTACGGCGATCACGATGTGCCCTTCTCCGTCTTCTCACTGGTCGGCTGTGCGGTCCGCACGATCACGCTCGGTGCCGCGGGCAGCCGGAGGTCGCTCTCCACGGAGATGGCGGTCCGGATGCCGTAGTTGTCCTGCAGGGCGTTCAGGTAGAGCCCGTCCGGACTGTTCTGGAACCGGCTGCTCAGCCGCTGCCCGTCCCCCACCGCGAGCACCGTGTACGGCGGCACCAGCGGCCTGTTGTCGACCAGTATGGCGTCACCCGCCGCCCTGATCGCGGACAGGGTGGTCAGCCGCTGCCCGTTGACGGAGACGGCCTCTGCCCCTGACTGCCACAGACCGTTGACGACGCGCTGCATGTCGCGGTCGCGGACCCGCCCGGTGTCGGAGAACCCCGACGCCTCGCGCGGGTCGCCGTTGCCCCCCGTACCGGCTTCCTTCGCGTCGTTCACGACGAGTTTCACCCCGGGGCCGTGCACTTCCGTGGCACCGGCCAGGATCCCCGCCAGGTCGGCCTGCGGGTTGCCACCGCTGCGGCTGAGCGCCTGGCGCTGCCGCGCGTCCACGTCGTCCCGCAGTTCGTCGACGCTGCTCTCCAGCTTGTCCGCCGCCGCCGTCTCGCGGTCGATGCGATCGATCAGCTCCTGGCGCTCCTTGGCGACGACGGGGGCCGCCACGCGTGCCTGGGCCGCTCCCACGGTCACCACGAGAGCCGCCAGCACCAGGCCGGCCGCCAGCCCGAGGCGTGCCCGCAGCGTCTTCGGCAGGCCCCTCTCACCGGCGGACCTCCTCCGCGCGGCCGCCTCTGCGTAACCGTCGTCGAGGCTGTGGTCCATGACGTTGGTGATCAACGACATGGAGGCGTCGGGACGGGAGGGCCGCGAAGGTGTGCTCCGAACGGGGGGTTGCTGCGGCATGCCGCACATCGTCGCACGCCGCGGGCGCTACCTCCGAACGGCCCCACCCGCGTGCCGGACAGGCTCCCTCGGGGGCGCTCGTCCGGCACGCGGGTGGGTCGTCCGTTTCCGGGCCGGCACCGGCCTCGGCCGGCCCGGTCCGGGTCCTACCGTCCGGCGCTGTCGACGACAGCCGACCACTCGTCGAGCAGGGCCTGCGCGGAGGCGTCGTCGGGGCCCTCCGCCCACAGGTGGGTGACCGCCTCCGCCGGGTCGGGCAGCACCATGACCCAGCGGCCGTCGGTCTCCACGACCCGCACACCGTCGGTGGTGTCCACGAACCGCTCGCCGGCCGCCTCGACGACACGGCGCATCACGAGGCCCTTGACGGCCCACGGAGTCGCCAGGTCCCGCTTGAGGACGTGCGCCCGCGGGATCCGCGCGTCGATCTGGCTGAGCGTGAGCTGGGTCCGCGCCACCAGCCCGATGAGCCGCACGAACGCGGCGGTGCCGTCATAGACGCTGCTGAACTCCGGGACGATGAACCCGCCCTTGCCGTCACCGCCGAAGATCGTCCCCTCCTCGCCGCCGACCCGCGTGAGGTCGTCGGGCGACGTCGTCGTCCACTCCACCTGGGTGCCGTGGTAGGCGGCGACCTGCTCGGCGATCCGGGTCGTGGTGACCGGCAGCGCCACCCGGCCACTGCGCCGTTCGGCCGCGATGAGGTCGAGCATGACCAGCAGGGACCGGTCGTCCTCGATGATGCGGCCCTTCTCGTCGACCAGCGACAGCCGCTCGCCCACCGGGTCGAACCGCACGCCGAAGGCGGCACCGGAGGACGCGACGATCTCACCGAGTCGCACCAGGCCCGACCGGCGCATGTCCTCGGTCTCCGTGGGCCGCGACTCGTCCAGCCCGGGGTTGATCGTCAGTGAGTCGACCCCCAGCTTCCCGAGCAGGCTGGGCAGCACCAGGCCGGCGCTGCCGTTCGAGGCGTCGACGACCACCTTGAGGCCCGCCTCGGCGATACCGGTGGTGTCGACGTCACGCAGCAGCGAACCGGTGTACGAGTCGAAGACGCTGGAGGGGAAGTACAGGTCGCCGATCTCGCCCGGGAACGCGCGCCGGTACTCCTGTCGCGCGAAGACCCGGTCCAGTTTCCGCTGGCTGCCCTGCGACAGGTCCGCTCCCTGACCGTCGAAGAACATGATGTCGACCGAGTCCGGCACCCCTGGCGTCGTACGGATCATGATGCCGCCGGCGCTGCCCCGCGCGGTCTGCTGCCGGGCGACGGGCAGCGGTACGTTCTCCAGGTCGCGAACGTCGATCGCGCTGGCCTGGAGCGCGGAGATGACGGCCCGCTTCAGCGCCCTTGCGCCACGGGAGTGGTCACGCGCGGTGGTGACCGTGGAGCCCTTCTTCAACGTCGTCGCGTAGGCGCCCGCGAGCCGTACGGCGAGTTCCGGGGTGATCTCCACGTTCAGGATGCCGGAGACACCTCTGGCGCCGAACAGGTGCGCCTGTCCCCGCGACTCCCAGATCACCGAGGTGTTGACGAAGGCGCCCGCCTCGATGGTCTTGAACGGGTACACCCGCACGTTGCCCTGAACAATCGATTCCTCACCGATCAGGCACTCGTCGCCGATGACCGCGCCGTCCTCGATGCGCGCCGCCCGCATGATGTCGGTGTTCTTCCCGACCACGCAGCCGCGCAGGTTGCTGTGCTGCCCGATGTACACGTTGTCGTGCACGACGGCCTTGTGCAGGAACGCCCCGCTCTTCACGACGACGTTCGAGCCGACGACGGTGTGCTCGCGGATCTCGGCGCCGGCTTCCACCTTGGCGTAGTCGCCGATGTACAGCGGCCCGCGCAGCACCGCGTCGGGGTGCACCTCGGCCCCCTCCGCGACCCAGACGCCCGGCGAGATCTCGAAGCCGTCGATGTCGACGTCCACTTTGCCTTCCAGGACGTCGGCCTGGGCCTTCACATAGCTCTCGTGGGTGCCGACGTCCTCCCAGTAGCCCTCGGCGACATAGCCGTAGATCGGCTTGCCTTCCTTCATCAGCTGCGGGAAGACATCGCCGGACCAGTCGACCGGAACGTCGGCCTCGACGTAGTCGAAGACCTCGGGCTCCATCACGTAAATGCCCGTGTTCACGGTGTCGGAGAAGACCTGACCCCAGGTCGGCTTCTCGAGGAAGCGCTCGACCTTTCCCTCTTCGTCGACGATGGTGATACCGAATTCCAGCGGGTTGGGAACGCGCGTGAGACACACGGTCACCATCGCGCCCTTCTCCTTGTGGAACCGGATCAGGTCGGTGAGGTCGAAGTCGGTCAGCGCGTCGCCGGAGATGACCAGAAAGGCATCGTCCTTCAACGCCTCCTCGGCGTTCTTGACGCTTCCCGCGGTACCGAGTGGCTTCTCCTCATTGGCATAGGTGAGCTCCATGCCGAGCTCTTCGCCGTCACCGAAATAGTTCTTGACCAGCGAAGCCAGGAACTGCACTGTGACGACGGTCTCATTCAGTCCATGCCTTTTGAGTAGCCGCAGCACGTGCTCCATGATCGGCCGGTTGGCCACCGGCAGAAGCGGCTTGGGCATACTCGAGGTCATCGGGCGAAGGCGCGTGCCTTCGCCTCCGGCCATCACGACGGCCTTCATGTCGGAAGCGTCCTCCTCCAAGAGACGACGATCTAGCCGACTTCACCCGTCCTGATTGTCCCGCACTTTTCCGAAGCGGGCCATCGGAGCCACCGCGACTGCCTGATTGGGCGAGCTCAGTCGGCCATGGCGTCCGCACGAACCAGACGGCGGACTTGCACCACGTAGAGGACTCCTGCCCACCAATAGAGGGTTGTACCCCATCCGGCGAACGCCCATCCGAAAATTGCAGCGAGTGACGAGATCCAGCCGCTTCCGTCACTGAGCAGAAGCAGCGGGAAGGCGTACATCAAGTTGAACGTCGCTGCCTTCCCGAGGAAGTTCACCTGAGGCGGCGGGTAGCCGTGCCGCCTGAGGACGGCGACGGCCACCAGCAACATCAATTCTCGCGCGAGCAGAGCCGCGGTCAGCCAGACCGGCAGAATCTCGCGCCAGGTGAGTCCGACGAGAGTGGACAGGACGTAGAGCCGGTCGGCCGCGGGATCGAGAAGCCGGCCCAGGTTGCTGATCTGGTTCCAGCGTCGGGCGAGTTTGCCGTCCAGGTAGTCGCTGACGCCGCTCAGCGCCAGCACCAGAAGGGCCCAGCCATCGCTCTTGGGACCGCCGAACTCGGGCCTGAGGATCAGCCACAGGAACAGCGGCACGCCGACGAGCCGCGCCATGCTGAGGATGTTCGGGATGGTGAGGACCCGGTCCGTCTGGACACGGGTCTCCTGGACCTCCACCCGGGGGCCTCCTGGGAAAAAGTGCCTACGATGCTCCCTGACCTTACCTCAACGCAAAAAAGCTCTGGCCCTTGGGCTGTATGCCCAAGAGCCAGAGCTCTAAAAGGAGTTCGGCGGTGTCCTACTCTCCCACAGGGTCCCCCCTGCAGTACCATCGGCGCTGTAAGGCTTAGCTTCCGGGTTCGGAATGTAACCGGGCGTTT
>NZ_JBHJUW010000179.1:0-14427 GCF_042268205.1 Streptomyces sp. NPDC056160 | reverse complement strand
AACGCTCGGCTGGGAAACCCCAGCCGAGCGCCTGCATAAACTGCTCACGGCCTGATCAACACAACCGCGTGTTGCAACGACCGCTAGAAACCGCCGCTCCTCGACGGCCCCTGTGCGGGGACCGGGCACGACCAGGGCACCGGGCAACTGGTGTGCACGCTGGCACGCGCCCAGTCCGTGCTCGTCCCGCAGGTCAGGGCCGACGACGTGGAGGTCACCCTGCGGCCGGCCGGCAACCCCCCGCTGGGCCCCTACCGGTGCGCGGAATTCCTCATCTCGCCATAGGCGGTGCGCACGCAGGACGTGCTGTGCCCGGCGCGGCGGGCGAGTTCCTCCAGGCGGTAGGGGCGGTTCCCGCGCGGAACTCGCGCCCAAGGAACGGGAGTTGGCGGATCCGGGAGCCGGCGGCCCCTTCTGTGCCTTGAGGTCGTAGAGCGTGAGCAGCAGCGGGTCCGTCCGGAGATCCTGGCCTGAGGCTGGGGTCTGTCGAACCGTTGCGTCGGCGTCCCCCCTTCAGCGGTCCGGCGACCAGGCTGAGCAGTACGGCCAGCGCCTCGCCGCTGCTGGGCATGAGCGTCGGCCGAGCAGGATCCGCGGGCGGCCCCTCAGCACACTCGAGCGGTCGTGTCCCGAAAGCATAGGGCCCCAGCAGGCGCGTTTGCCGCCGTCAGTTCGCTTCTTCGGGCTGCCGGCCGGGCGGGCTCTCCACACCCGTGGGCTGGTGCTGTATGGCCTGGAAGCGCCTCGCCGTGTCCTCTTCTCGTCCCGGCCCGACGCCTGGGTAGGCAACGTCTCAGAGGCCGGTGTCTTCCTCGCGTTCGTCGAAGTCTTCGCGTGCGCGTGCGATGGCGGGCATGTTCTGCGAGGCCCAGTCCAGCAGTACGTCGATGGGATGCCGAAGGCTCTTGCCGAGCGCTGTGATCCGGTACCTGACCGCCACGGGTCGGGTAGAGACGACCTCGCGCTCGATCACGCCGTTGCGTTCGAGACGCCGGAGAGTCGCGGTCAGCGACTTCTGTGTGACCTGGGGGATGGCCCGGCGCAGTTCGTTGAAGCGGTACGGGTGCTCGCAGAGCTCGTTGAGAACGCTGAGCGACCACTTGTCGAGTATCTGGTCGAGCAGTTCGCGGTGCGGAGTGTCGATGCGGAGTCCGTCGGCGGTATCCATGGCGAAACCTGGTCTCGTTGAAGTGTCCTTCTTCTACTAGGTAGCTTCAAGATACCTAGCCTGAAGGAGCGAAACCCCATGACCGTTCAGCACTTCACCCCGGAAGGCATGCTTCAGCCGGTCCCGTACCACCACGTTGCCGTGGGCGCCGGGGCGAAGCATGTCCACGTCAGCGGCCAGGTCGCGCGCCAGGCTGACGGGACTCCGGTCGCGCCCGGTGATCTGGCCGGACAGGTCGCCCAGGCACTGCGCAACACCGCCGTTGGTCTGGCGGGCGCCGGCGCGACGTTCGCGGACGTGCTGCGTCTGACGTTCTACGTGACCCGGTGGGCCCCGGAGAAGATCAGCGACTTCATGGCTGGTGTAGAGGCCGTGGCCGAGGAGATCGGCCTCCGAACTCCCCTGCCTCCGGCCTCACTCATCGGCGTCGCGTACCTCTTCGAGCCGGACGTGCTCGTCGAGGTCGAGGCGACCGCGATCCTGGACTGATCTCTTCGGGCCCTGACTCCCCAGCAGCCGCGTCACGGCCGGGTGAAGCTGGTTGGCGGTGCCCGGACCGAGGCCGCCGACCGGCCAGACGGATACCGCCGTCTCGGAGGTTCGTCCGGTCGGCCTGCTCCTGCACCCGGCCGTCGGCGGCCGGGTGCAGGACCCTGACGGTGCCGGGCCGCGCGCATGGTGTGCCACCGGTGAGGGAAAGGGGGAGTGGTCAGCGGGTCTATGGCGCGTAGGCACGGTCGTGTGAGGGCCTTTCGCCCGCGGTCGGGAAAGTCGGTGACTGCGTCGTCCGCGCACTGGTTCGTGCCGCATGGGTAGACGTCGTGACTGCGCTGGTCGGCGGTGACATCGTGGCGCGTGAGCCGAACGCCTGCCGCGCCGCCCGCCCTCGGCACCACGCAGGAACGCCGGAGACCTTTCCCGCCGCCGCAGTACCTGCGGCGCGTAGCGAAGTTGCAGCCTCTGCTGGTGTGGCCCGCGGTGACGGGTCACCCGGCCAGGTGCTCGCCGAAGAACCCGGCGAGTCCGGCGACGGCAGGCGTGACTGTTCGTCCTTGTCGTACAGGTCGATATGGGTGGCACCGCCGATGACGAACAGCTTCTTGGGCTCCGCCGCCTGCTCGATCGCTTCCCGGCCGAAGCAGGCGCTCTCCGCCTGCGAACCGACGGTCATCCCTTACGGAAGGCCGACCCGAGGTCCACGGCACTGACCGTGGCGACGGCCTTGATGCGGTGGTCGGTCTGGGCGGCGAAGGGGACGTACCCGCCGGACGCACAGATACCCAAGGCTCCGATGCGCTCCGGGTCGACGTCGTCACGGGTGGTCAGACAGGTCACGGCGGATTTGATGTCATCGGCCCGCTGGAACGGGTTCTCCGTCCCACGCGGCTCCCCTCGCTCTCGCCCTGGTAGGCGGCATCGAAGACGAGCGCGGCGAATCCCTCCCGCGCCAGACGCTCGGCGTAGACACTCGGGCTTTGCTCCTTCACACCGCCTCCCGGATGGGAGATGTCAACGGCCGGCAGCCCGCCGTCGACGTGCTCGTGGATGCGATCGCGGACGGCAGAGAGCCCCTGAGCCGGCCCACTGCAGGTCTTCGCCGCCGGGCAGCCGTCCCGGCGGCCGCGTCACCGACACTCGCACGCGGCACGTGGGTGGGTAAGGGGCTCCTTCTGTCCCTGGACACCGCTGTCCTGGGACACGGCAGGCCCACTGTCACAGGGCCAGTGGGCTGTACCACTTGTGCCTATGAACAGCAGCAACACCCGCGACAGCGAACTGGGCGCCTTCCTGAAGGCGCGGCGCACAGAATTGAGCCCGGCCGAAGTGGGGCTGCCTGACGCGGCCGGCAGGCGCAGGGTCAGGGGTCTGCGCCGCGAGGAGGTGGCGTTGCGGGCGTCGATCAGCCCCGACTACTGCACGCGCCTGGAGCAGGGCCGCCGCCAGGCGTCCGAACCCGTACCGGACACCCTCGCGCGCGTCCTGCGGCTCGACGATGGCGAGCGCGCCTACATGTTCGAATTGTCCGGCCGGGAGGCTACCCGGCCGCGTCGGCGCACCACACAGAAGGTCCAGCCGCAATTGTGGCGGCTACTGGACGACTTCCCCACCACACTGGCCGTCATCCTTGGCCGGCGCACGGACATCCTCGCCCAGAATGCCATGGCGGCCGCCCTGTTCACCGACTTCGCGCGGATCCTGGAGAAGAACCGCAACTTCGTACGAATGGTCTCCTGCGAGCCGGTCATCAGAGCGCTGTACCAGGACTGGGAGCGGGCAGCGCGGATGACCCTGGCGCAGCTGCGCATGGAGGCCGTCCGCGACCGCAAAGACCCACGACTCAGCGAGCTGGTGGGCGAGTTGTCGCTCCAGGATCTCGACTTCCGGCGCGGCGGGGTCCGCTCACCCTCGACTCGTCCTTCCTCACCTCAGCCGACGACCCCGACCAGCAGCTCATCACGCTGACCGCCGAGCCCGGCACGACCAGTCATGACCACCTGCGCCTCCTCGCATCGCGGACCATGGCAACCGCCGACCGTCCGGAAGCGGACCGGTAGCGCTCTGCTGCCGGTCCGCTGAGCCCCTGATGTTCCGTCACGTACGGGCGTCGGCGCGCCGGGCGGCAGGCGCGAGAAGGGCGATCGCCACCAGGACGACGCCGACGGCGGCGGCGAACCAGAGCATCGCGGTGGTTGGCGACACATACCGGGTCGCAAGGCCGACGCCCACGGCCGGGCCGATCAGACCGGTGTACGCGACCAGGAACAGCGCGGCCATGGCCTCGCCCCGCTGCTCAGGACGCGACACCCGCAGCGTGCGGCCGACCGCGGTCTTGAACAGCACGCCCGCGCCGGCCCCCAGGACGAGCGCCGAGGCCAGGAACAGACCCAGGCCCCTGGTCACCATCGCGGCCGCCAGCAGCACCAGACCGAGCAGTTCACCGGCCGTGCCCAGCAGCAACTGGACGGTCGCCGACAACCGCGCCGAGGCGATCTGCGCGAACGGCGCCACGCCGAAGATCAGGAAGGCCACAGTGCCGGCCAGCAGCCTGGAGGGGTGCCCAAGGCTGCCGCCCACAAAGCCGGGCGCGAGTGAGGTGAACAGGCCGAACACCGCGAACGCCGCCACGGTGGCTGCCGCACCCTGCGACCAGCCCAGCGCCGAGCCGCTGACCCGGGGCCGCTGCAGCCGGTAGCGCGGACGCCGCGCGACCGGGACCCGGACGGTTTCCGGGGCTACGAGCGCCAGCAGTACGCCGGAGCCGGCCAACAGTGCGAGGAACAGCAAGTAGGGCGTCAGCAGCGGCCCCGGCACCCACTGGGCGAGTGCCCCGGAGATCAGCGGACCGGCCCCCAGGCCGCCCAGGTTGGCGATGCCCGACACCGTGTCGAACCGTCCCCGCCCGGCCGACGGGCGGGCCAGATCGTGGAGTTCGTGCAGGTAGGCCATGGCGGTGGCGGTCACCGCGCCGATCCCGAGTCCCGAGACCAGCCGCCCGGCGACCAGCACCGGCAGCTCCGTCGACCAGGCGAACATCAGCGCGGCGACGATCTCGACGGCGACCGCCGCGAGCAGCACCGGCTTGCGCCCCACGTGGTCGGAGAGGTGCCCGACGGTGACCAGCGCGGCTATCACCCCCACCGCGTAAACGGCGAAGACGTACGTGATCACCAGGGGTGAGAACGAGTGCCGGTCGGCGTACAGCGCGTACAGCGGCGTCGGGACGGTCGAGAAGGCCATCGTGATGAAGAAGACCGCCGCCGCCAGCCAGAAACCGGCCTCCCGGCGACGGCTCGGCACGGGCGGCGAGGAGGCGGGGGGCGCAGCGGCGGGTGTGGTGGTGGACAGCATGGACGTACTCCGATCTGGATCTGCGTCCCCACCACCGTCCCGCCTGGATTGAATCAAGTCCAACGATGGATACTGATAGCAGCCATCGGAAACATTGATGCGGAACATCGATGCCGACCGCTGCCTGGAGGCAACCGTGGAGCTGCGTCACCTCGAGTACTTCGTCGCCGTGGTGGAGGAGCACGGCTTCACCCGCGCCGCCGCCCGGCTGTGCGTCGTGCAGTCCGCAGTGTCCGCCGGCATCCGGTCGCTGGAACGAGAACTCGGCGCCCGGCTGCTGCACCGGACCTCCCGGGAGATCGGGCTGACCGAGGCAGGGGAGGCGTTCCTGCCCGCCGCCCGCGAGACCCTGGCCGGTGCGCAGCGCGCCGTCGACGCCGTCGACCGGACGCGCGGCGGCCTGCGCGGACTACTGCGAATCGGCACCATGAACACGGTCGGTTCAATCGACCTGCCCCGGGCACTTGGGCGGCTGCGCCGGGCCCATCCGCAGGTCGTCGTCCGGCTCGGCACGCGGCCCGGCGGCTCCCGCGACCTGGCGCAGGCCCTGCGGCGAGGCGAACTCGACATCGCCGTCCTGTCGATCGGTGGACCGCCGCCGCCCGGACTGCTGATCGCCCCGCTGGAGAGCCGGCAGATGTGCGTCCTTGTCCCCGCCGGGCACCCGCTGGCGGGACAGGAGGCGGTGCGGCTCGCCGACCTGGCAGGGGAGGTCTTCATCGACCACCCCGCCGGGTACGGCAGCCGCACCATTGCCGACCGAGCCTTCGAGGACAGCGGCATCACCCGGCACGTCGCCCTTGAGGTCGGAGGCTCCGAGCACCCCGCCGCCTACGTCCGCGAGGGCCTGGGCGTCGCGGTCGTCGCCACACCTCGTGCGACCGGGCCCGCCGGCGTGTCCCGGCTGCTGATCGCCGACGCGGACCTGCACTGGCAGGTGTGCGTCGCCCGCTCCCGGGAACGGGCCGCCAGCGCTGCCGCTCTGGCGCTTGAGACGATGCTGCTCGACCATGAGCCCGGCAGCAACAGCTGACCGGCGGCCGACACCCAGGACGCAGTGGACGCGCGACCCCGGACACAGGGGGGTGCGCGGCCCGCTGGAGGGGCTGGCCGAGCAGCGCGGTCGTCCCGACCTCAAGAACACCCCTGCCGGCCCCAGAGGGTCGCGGCCTGCAGCCGGTCCATGACGTCCCCCGGCCCTGCTCGCGCGCGGACTGCGGCTCCGCGCCCAGCACGCCGAGGACCAGGACCACCGCGCCGTCGGCGGAGAGGCCGCATCGCCGAAGTCAATGGCCACCGGGCCGATTAGGGGGGCAGTGGCTGGGCTGATTCGTCCGGGCTCGTTGCCCATATAAATTTCTGCGGTGCCCGTTCTTCCTGCGGTGCCCGTGCTTCCTGTTCCTGTGCTGCTCGTGCTTCTTGTGCTACCCGTTCTTCCTGTGCTGCCCGCGCTTCCTGCGCGGTACGCACTGCGCGGCGAGCGCGTTCTCTCAGCTCGGCAGCCCCGGCTGCATCCTGCGGCAGCGCGGGCACAAGTTGTTCAAGCTTGCGCCAGCTCGTGACGCCCAGCTCAAGGGCCAGGCAGTGCCATTGCACAGCGGCTTGGAGGTCGTCGTGGTCTATATCGGCCAGTCGCAGGGCTGCTTCCCCCCTTGAGCCTACAGATGTGCTCATGGCGACCCTGGTCAGGACAGGACGCCGGGGCGGGAGACTCCACGAAGTTGTTCACACAGGCCCGGCCCGGTCCGGGCCTCGAACGCACCATGCGCGCCGAGATGATCGACTGGAACGGCCGCCCTTGGCTCTGGCCCAAGACCGCCGACGGATTCCCCTTCAACGCCTCGGTCCGCGCCCCGGGGTCGGTGAGAGGCGCCGCCGGGCGGTGCCTCTCACCGGAGACCGTCAGCGGGGCAACCGGGCGACCGGAGACCCGGACAGCTGGGCATCCGGTCAACCTCAGTTCGAAGCCAGCTGGTTGGCGATCTCCTTGTGCCACTTCTCGGCGTCGGCGGGGTCGTTCAGGGACGCTGTCCACGCCTCCTCCGTCATGTGCAGGTTCCCGGGGCCCGACTTCAGCGCGACGAGCAGTTCCCGGGCCGAGGCGCGCAGTTCGGGCGAGGTGCCCTTGCCGGCCGGGACCTCGGGGCCCGCGGCGAGGCCGTAGAGGGTGCGCGCCATGGCGTCACGCTTGCTGTGTTCGGCCTTCTTCCAGAACTTCAGCGCTTCCTTGAGGGCGTCCTGGCGGGAGGCGGGCTCGGCTGTCGTCTGCTCGCCCTCCTCCGTGGGCGGAGCCCAGCGCTCGGGGTGGCGGGCACCGTCGTAACGCTTCTTGCCGGCGCGCCCGGCCTTGTACGCGGTGACCGAGAGCAGGAGCCCCGCCGCTGTCGCGGCCAGCGCCCAGCCGACCGGGTTGCTCGCCAGCGTCCCCGTGGCAGCCGCTGCGATCGCCACCGCGCCGCCGGCCGACCTCACGCCGTCCCCGACCGCGCCGACCCCCTGCTTCCAGAGCTTGTTGCGCTGCTTCGCCAGCGCGTAGTCCCGGGCGGTGTTGAGGGCGATGGTGTCCTGTGCCTTCTTGACGTCGTCGGCGGCCTTCTCGATGCTCGTGAAGGCCGCACTGGTCTGGTCCAGGGCGGCGCCCAGCCGGTCCGCGAGGCCCTCGTCGTCGCCGTCATGGGCACGCTCCAGCGCGACATACGCCCGCGCGAGCGCCCAGTGGCTGTCCACCTCCGCCGTGTGGAGCCGGTTGATTTCGGGCTCCTGCACCGGCGGCGCGGGCACGTCGATCTTCTTGACGTTCTGGTACTTGCGCGTCGTCAGCCCGAACCGGCGCGCCGCACGGACGCTCTTGACGCCCGCGACGGCGCCGACCATCCCGCTCCCGGCCTCGGCGACACTCGCCGCCGTCACGAGGCCCTCCGCGTGCAAGGCGTTCTTGGCGACGCCGATGAAGTCGGAGGCGTCGGTCGCCGTGTTCTGGATCGCGTCGAGCATCTTGGAGGGGTACTTCTTGCGCGGGGCGTGGGAGGAGGGACCCGTCGGGTTCTCCTTGGACTCCTTATACGCCTTGGTGGCGTCGATGACGTTGTTGACCGCTGTGACCCCGTCGGTGAGCCCCATCTCGGCACCGGCCGCGGCGGTGGACGCGCCGGCCTGCTCCGAAAAGTGCGTGTCGGCGTTCTGGGACGACTTCCAGTTCATCTCCGCGTTGGCCGGGACCATGCCGCGCAGGACAAAGGTGTCGAGGACGTCAAGGTGCTTGTTGGCCCGCTCCAGCGCGCTGGCGATCCGCTCCCGGATGTTCAGCCCGGTACGGGACTTCCTCTTCGCTTCCGGCTCGGCCTGCTCGTCGGCGGGCTTCGCCGTATCGTCGTTCCCCGCGAGACGCTGGATGACGGCGGACGCGGCCTTGTTGCCGGCGAGCGCCTGAATGGACCCCATCATCGGTCCGATGCTGTGACGGCCCGGCGCCCCCGCCAGATTCGTCGCGCCGCGTATGAGAGGTCGGGGCTGTGGAACGGCCGGCTGCCTCGTACGGCTGTCGAAAGCAGTGTTACTACCCACCGGTGTCCTTTCCGTGCTCGTGCTGACACCGGGTGCATGGCAAGTCGGGGCATCCGGCGGGGCCTTGCTCCCCCACAGTATCGACTGCCCCATGGCTCTCATGGAAGGTGTTCCTCGCCTCGCGTTCGTTCTGTGTATCACTTCTGTACACCGGTTCGTGGCCATCGCGTTGTTCTGGCCGCTCCGGGCCCCGGCATCAGTGCCGCCGTACCGCATCAGCCGCCCTCGCCGGACGTCCCCGCCCCCGTCCCCGCGGCGGTTCCCAGCCCCTGCGGCGCCGCGATCGTCAGCGCGGCCGCGCCCGTGTCCAGGGCCGGCTGCATCCCGGGGCGAAGTGCGAGCTGTGGTTGACCAGGACGTCCTGGGCCACTGTGTTGTCACGGACCGGCCGCGAACTTCTCCGGGCTCGCGTACGAGTGTCATCAGGTAGTGGTCCAGGCCGAGGCGTGTGCCGCCTTTGGCGGTCAGCCATTCGCGGCCTCGTCGAAGTCGGCAAGGGCAACGGCGGCGCCGGAGGTGGCGAAGGAGCGGGTGGCGGCCAGGCTCACGCCGGAGGTGGCGCCGGTGACGAAGGCGACCTGGCCGGTGAAGTCGCAGGCCGAGAGCAAGCAGCGCACGCTCGCCCGCCGGCATCACATCCGATCCGCCCTCGCCCCCGGACACAGAGGCCGGCCCTGTCGTGCTCGCAGTGACCGAAGACCCCGCATGCACACGACGCTGTGGCGGCAGCCCACCGTTGCCTACCGGTAGTTCGTTAAATCCGGTGGTGGTATGGGTTGACGGCAGGTCGGGTTGGTCGTAGGCGGGTGGTACAAGTCAACTGCCTTGCTGCAAGCTAAAGATGACCGCTCGACGTCCGTGTCTGCCTGCGCCGGGGCCGTTGGAGGATTACGCGGCCCGGTTCGACGACCTCTTCTTCAGCCTGGCCCAACGACGGGGCTTTCGCGAGTACCTGACCGGTCTGCTGGCGCCGCGGGAGCGGAACAAGACGATCACCTGCCTGGCAGGGGCGGAGCCGGTGGCGGGTGCGGGGATGCCGGGGGTGCAGCGGCTGCAGTTCTTCCTGTCCGAGTCTCCCTGGGAGGTCGAGCTGGTCAACGACCGGCGGCTTGAGCTGCCGCGTGAGGGGGCGGCGACGGCTCCACACGACGGCGGGGTGATCGTGATCGACGATTCCGGGGACCGCAAGGACGGAACTGCGACCGCGCACGTGGACCGGCAGTGGCTGGGCCGGTTGGGCAAGACCGACGATGGCATCGTCACGGTGACCACGGTGTGGACCGACGGCCGCGTGTACTACCCGCTGCACGCGACTCCCTACACCCCTGCCCATCACTTCGCCCGCGGCCGCTCCGATCCAGCCTTCCGTACGAAACCGCAGCTGGCTGCTGCGGCTGCTGCCCTCGCGGCCCGCGGGAAGGAGGCGGGCTTCGGCTGCCGGGCGGTGGTCGCCGGCTGCGCCTACTCCGTCAGCGACGACTGGTACCTCGCACTGCGCGAGGCCGACCTGGCCTACGTGGTCGCGCTCAAGCCGCACCCCGGCACCTGGGCCCCGGCCGACCAGCCGCACACCCCCATCGAAGCCGCCCACGCCCTGACCTGGCGCGATGCCAAACGTCCCGGCGACTGGACACCCGTGGAACGTCACTTCCGCGACCGACACACCGAGACCTGGTGGGCCGCCGATGCCCGCCTGGCCGGCTACGGACCCGACTCACCCTGCCGGCTGGTCGTGGCCACCACCGACCCGGCCACGCTGCCGGACAGTGCCGAGACAGCCGACGGGCCAGACCCACTCCGTCGTCGAACAGGGACAGACGTTCCGGCCCACAGGGCTGCTGAGGCACGTAAGACCCCGCACTCCTCGTCGGTCATCATCGTGCTGGGTGACCCAGCGCCGCAGACTGAACCGAGGCGGCGACCGCCAGGCCAACGCCGCTCTCTACCGGATCGTCCTCAGCCGCCTGCGCTGGGATGTCCGCACCCAGGACTACATGCGGCGACGTCTTGACCGAGGGCAAGACACGCCGCGAGATCATCCGCTGCCTCAAGCGATACGTCGCACGGCGCGCGCGGTCAAGGGCAGGAGCTCTAGCCTCCAAGTGCCTGACGCTGACAGGCGGCCGCCCCGCCGAGGGTGCCGGTGGCGAGCAGGCGGCGGGCGTCGGTGAGGGCGAGGCGCAGCTCGGTGGCGAGCTGGGCGGAGCGGCCGGTGGTCAGTTCCTCGTAGGTGGTGCCGAGCCGCTCGGCCAGGAAGCGCAGAACGGTCTCGGAGAGGCGGACCCTGCCGGCCTCCAGTGCGGAGATGTACGCGGCCGTGTACGCGGGCTCGGCCAGTTGCCGCTGCGTCAGGCAACGTTCGGCACGCAGGCGCTGTACGCGCTGTCCGATGACAGCCGGTTCGTCCATGGTGCGTTCCTTTTCCTGCGGTTTCACATCCGCAAGGGCATTGTGCGGCACTGGCAGGGAGCCCTAAGTTAAGCACCCTGTTAAGCATGTTGACATGTGCACTTAAGGTGCTTGTTCTGGGGAGAGATTGTTGCGCCCGTCCATACGCAGATCAATGGCGGCGGCCACGGTGGCCGCCGCCGTCATGACCGCCCTCGCCATCGCCCCCGGCTCCGCTACCGCGGGCGCAGGCCCGGAGACGACCGGGCGGGTCAAGGTCGAGATACCCGGCCACGAACACGCCGAAAGCGGTGAGCACGGGCACCACGATGCCGGCTCCGGCTACACCTGGGTGCCGTCCGCCCGCAAGGCCCATACCGCCGCTCCGCTCTCCGCGGCCGAGACCCGGGCCGACGGCGGTGTCGCCAAGGCCATCGATAACGGCCCCACCGCCGACCGCCTGGACGTGGTCGTCATCGGCGACGGCTACACCGCCGCCGAACTGGACCAGTTCCACATCGACGCCAAGGAGAAGTGGGCCGAGGTGACGGCCGTCGAGCCGTACACCACCTATCAGAACCTCTTCAACGTCTGGACCGTCGACGCCGTCTCCAACGACTCCGGAGTCTCCGGCGACCCGGGCCAGGACGTCGCCAAGGACACCGCACTCGGCTCGTACTTCTGGTGCGACGGCATCGAGCGGCTGCTCTGCGTCGACGAGCAGAAGGTCGACTCCTACGTCGCCAAGGCCCCCGAGGCCGACCTCGTCATCGTCCTCTCCAACAGCACCAAGTACGGCGGCGCAGGCTACAACACGCCCAGCGAGACGCTCGGTTACGAGGGCATCTCCACCGCCTCCGCCCGCAACGACAGGTCCGGCCAGGTCGCCATCCACGAGACCGGCCATTCCCTCGGCAAGCTCGCCGACGAGTACTTCTACGCCGACTACCCCGGATACGAGCAGTACACCGGCGCGGAGCCCGCGGAGTCCAACATCTCCGCCCTGAGCGCGGACGCCATGGGCGCCCAGCGGACCAAGTGGTACCGCTGGCTCGGCGAGACCTCTCCCGACGGCGGCACGGTCGGCGCGTACCAGGGCGGCGGCTACTACGTGGCGGGCCTCAACCGGCCCACCGACGCCTCGATCATGCGAGTGCTCGGCAAGCCCTTCAACCTCCCCGGCCGCGAAGCGATGATCGCCGGCTTCTACCGCCACGCCTCCGTCGCGACTCCCCTCACCCCCACCGACCGCACGCTGCGCCAGCGCGACACCGCGCGCGTCGAGGTGCCGCGGCTGGCGGGCGAGCGGCAGCTCGACATCCAGTGGTACCTCGACGGCAAGCCGCTGACCGCTCAGGCAGGCCGGACCGCCGTGCCCGTCGCCGCGTTCCACCTGGACTCGCGGGACGGCCGCAACCACCGCCTCACCATCGTCGTCACCGACCGCACCGACGCCGTGCGCGACCCGGCGATCGCCGCGACCGTCCAGGACCACCAGTCCTGGACGGTCCGGCACTGACCCCAGGGCTGCCAGGACGTGGAGCCCGCCTTGCGGGCGGCCTCCACGTCCACCGTCAGCCCGTCACCGGCGTGCAGGCGCCGGAACTCATCGAGCTCTATCGCTTCCAGCGGCAAGACCACCGGGGACTCGGACACTGCGTCACCGATCACGGCCGTCTGCACACGCCGCAAAATCGACTATCAGGAGCGGCACGCGGTGGAGTGCGGCATCAATCGCCTCAAAAGACATGGGACGGTGGCCGCCCGCTACGAGAAGCTCGCCGTCCGCTACGAAGCAACCGCCCTCCTCGCGGCCATCAACGAGTGGCTGTGACCAGCACATTGGCCTGGCCGAGGATCGGGTCGACCGGCTTGCTGAAGGCGGTGCCGGTTTTGTGGGGCGGGACGTCGAGGAGGCAGATCGCGTCGCGGGCCAGGACCTGCTGTGAGTCACCGGTGACGGGGCCTCCGTCGTGCTGCCAGCGGATGCAGCCCACCCTCAACCGGGCCATCTCATTGCTGCGTTGACCGGAGAACAATCAGGTCAATGTGACCGCACGGACCAGTTCTAAGAGCTTGTCTCACGTGGTGGGTTTGGTGAGCTTCTTGTAGCAGGTCAGGGCTGCCGCGAGTCCGAGGAAGGTCAGGAAGTGACTGCCTTTTCGCTCGTACCGGACGGTCAGGCGGCGGTAGCCGAACAGCCACGAGATGGACCGCTCGATCTTCCAGCGGTGCCGGCCGAGGCGCTCGCCGGACTCGATGCCGGGTCGGTCGATGCGCGGGACGATGCCTCGTGCGCGCAGCCACTTCAGCCTTTCGGCGGAGTGGTAGGCCTTGTCGGCGCGGAGCCTGCCCGGGCGGCATCTGCGGGGGCCGCGCCGGGAACGGATGGCGGGTATGCCCAGGACCGGCGGCAGCAGCGCCTGGCTGTCGTGGACGTTCGCGCCGGAGAGGCCGAGCGCGAGCGGTAAGCCCTGTGCGTCGGACAGGATGTGCAGCTTGCTGCCCTTCTTGCCCCGGGCGACCGGATTGCGCCCGGTCAGCGATCCCCCTTTTTCGCACGGAGGGAGGCGGCGTCCACGATCACTGAGGCCCAGTCCACATCGCCGCGGGCTCCGAGTTCATCCAGGACGGCACGGTGCAGCCGCCGCCACAACCCGTCCCTGGTCCATGCGGAGAACCGGCGGTGCGCGGTCGCCGGCGAGACACCGAACGTCTCCGGCAGGTGCCGCCAGGCACAGCCACTGGTCAGCACGTACACCACAGCCGTGAACACCGCTCGCTCATCAACCGGGGCCGTGCCTCCACCCTGCGGACGGGAAGCGAACGAAGGCAGCAACGGTGACACAAGCGACCAGAGTTCGTCAGGAACCAACCGCTGTGACAAACCACCACCCATGACACGGCATCATGCCGCACCCGCCTCAAGCCACGTGAGACAAGCTCTTAGAGGTCCTAACAGAAGTTGTTGATCAAGTGACCGTCGGCTTGTCTCCTCGTTGGTCGGGACGTGGGTAAGCGTGAGTCGCGGCCGTGGATCGTGTCGGACGACCTGTGGTCGCTCATCGAGCCGTTGCTGCCGGAGCCGGGCCCGAAGCTGGTGGCGGGCCGGCCGCGAGTGCCGGACCGGCAGGCGTTGTGCGGGATCCTGTTCGTGCTGCACACCGGGATCCAGTGGGAGTACCTGCCACAGGAGTTGGGCTTTGGATCCGGCATGACCTGCTGGCGGCGCCTGGCCTCATGGAACGAGGCCGGCGTGTGGGAGAAGCTGCACCTGGTGCTGCTGAGGAAGCTGCGGTCGGCGAAGAAGCTCGACTGGTCGCGGGCGGTGATCGACTCCTCCCACGTGCGGGCGGCCCGGCGGGGCCCAAAAGCGGGCCCAGCCCGGTCGACCGCGCACGGCCGGGCAGCAAGCACCACGTCCTTGTCGACGGTCAGGGCGTCCCGCTCGCGGTGTC
>NZ_JBHJUW010000178.1:0-14589 GCF_042268205.1 Streptomyces sp. NPDC056160 | reverse complement strand
GGTCTCGGCGGCGGGCGCCGGGGCCGGTGCGGCCGGGGCCGGGGCAGCCGCGGGAGCGGCACCCGGGGCGCCGATGACCGCGAGCTTGGCGCCGACCTCGGCGGTCTCGTCCTCGCCGACCACGATCTCCAGCAGCACACCGGAGGTGGGCGCCGGGATCTCGGTGTCGACCTTGTCCGTGGAGACCTCGAGCAGCGGCTCGTCGGCCTCGACGGAGTCGCCGACCGACTTCAGCCAGCGGGTGACGGTGCCCTCGGTGACCGACTCGCCCAGCGCGGGCAGGACCACGTCGGTGCCCTCGGCGGCGCCGGCCGGAGCGGCCGGGGCCTCGGCGGCGGGGGCGGGGGCTTCAGCGGCGGGGGCCTCGGCGGCCGGAGCCGGCGCGGCCTCGGGCTCGGCGGCCGGGGCGGGGGCGGCCTCGGCGGCGGGCGCCGAGGCGGGAGCGCCGGAGCCGTCGTCGATGACGGCCAGCTCGGCGCCGACCTCCACCGTCTCGTCCTCGGCGACCTTGATGGAGGCCAGCACACCGGCGGACGGCGAGGGGATCTCGGTGTCGACCTTGTCGGTCGAGACCTCGAGCAGCGGCTCGTCGGCCTCGACGCGCTCGCCCTCGGCCTTCAGCCAGCGGGTGACAGTGCCCTCGGTGACGCTCTCGCCGAGCGCCGGCAGGGTTACGGAAACCGCCATGGTTTCGGTTGCTCCTTACGAAGTACGGAAGTCTGTGTCGTCGCGCCCGTTGACCGAAGGCTCAGTCGTGGGAGTGGAGGGGCTTGCCGGCCAGGGCCAGGTGGGCCTCGCCGAGCGCCTCGTTCTGCGTCGGGTGGGCGTGGATGAGCTGCGCGACCTCGGCCGGCAGCGCCTCCCAGTTGTAGATCAGCTGCGCTTCGCCGACCTGCTCGCCCATGCGGTCGCCGACCATGTGGACGCCGACCACGGCACCGTCCTTGACCTGGACGAGCTTGATCTCGCCCGCGGTCTTGAGGATCTTGCTCTTTCCGTTGCCCGCCAGGTTGTACTTCAGGGCGACGACCTTGTCCGCGCCGTAGATCTCCTTGGCCTTGGCCTCGGAGACACCGACGGAGGCGACCTCCGGGTGGCAGTACGTCACCCGGGGAACACCGTCGTAGTCGATCGGAACGGTCTTCAGACCGGCCAGGCGCTCCGCCACCAGGATGCCCTCCGCGAAGCCGACGTGCGCGAGCTGGAGGGTGGGGACCAGGTCGCCGACGGCCGAGACGGTCGCAACGTTGGTGCGCATGTACTCGTCGACGAGGACGTAACCGCGGTCCATCGCGATCCCGGCCTCCTCGTAGCCCAGCCCCTGCGAGACCGGGCCGCGGCCGATGGCGACGAGCAGGACCTCGGCCTCGAACTCCTTGCCGTCGGCGAGGGTGACCTTGACGCCGTCCTGGGTGTACTCGGCCTTCTCGAAGAAGGTGCCGAGGTTGAACTTGATGCCCCGCTTGCGGAAGGCGCGCTCCAGCAGCTTGGAGCTGTTCTCGTCCTCGACCGGGACGAGGTGCTTGAGGCCCTCGACGATGGTGACGTCGCTGCCGAAGGACTTCCACGCGGAGGCGAACTCGACGCCGATGACGCCGCCGCCCAGGATGATCGCGGACTTGGGCACGCGGTCCAGGACGAGGGCGTGGTCGGAGGAGATGACGCGGTTGCCGTCGATGGTCAGGCCGGGCAGGGACTTCGGCACGGACCCGGTCGCCAGGAGGATGTGGCGGCCCTGGATCCGCTGACCGTTGACGTCGACGGAGGTCGGGGAGGACAGCCGGCCCTCGCCCTCGATGTAGGTCACCTTGCGGGAGGCGATGAGGCCCTGCAGACCCTTGTAGAGGCCCGAGATGACCTCGTCCTTGTACTTCTGCACGGCCGGTACGTCGATGCCCTCGAACGTGGCCTTGACGCCGAACTGCTCGCTCTCGCGGGCCTGGTCGGCGATCTCGCCGGCGTGCAGCAGGGCCTTGGTGGGGATGCACCCCTTGTGCAGGCAGGTACCGCCGACCTTGTCCTTCTCGATCAGGGCGACGTCCAGGCCCAGCTGCGCCCCGCGCAGCGCCGCGGCGTAACCGCCGCTGCCACCGCCGAGGATCACTAGGTCGAAAACGGTGCTGGCGTCGTTCGCCACGTCACGTCCTCCATGCATGTGCGCCGTGCCGGTCGTCGGTGACCGGCGGGCGGCTTGTGTCCGGCCGCTCGTTCTTCGGCCCTTTGGGTGGGGGCCCTGTCCTGCCGTGGCCCATCTTCGCACTTGTCGGGGGCGAACGAGACGCGGGGCCGGGGTGTGAGACATCCCACCCGCCGACCGCGCCCGTCCGGCGCGACCTGCCGTGCGGGGGCCGCCCGACGGCACAGCCACCGGGCCCCCCGGGGGGCGAGAGCCGTCGTGGGCGCCAGGAACGCCGGGAACGCCGGGAAGGACCGGAAACACCAGGAAGAACGAGAACGCCGGAAACACCGGGAACGCCGGAAACACCGGGAACGAGGACGGCCCCGGGGGCGGCGGGCGCCCGGGGCCGTCCTCGGTGAGGGACGGGGCTCAGCCCAGGTCGCCCGCCGCCGTCAGCTCGGCGAGGCGGACCAGGGTGCGGACCGCGCTGCCCGTGCCGCCCTTGGGCGTGTAACCGAACGGGCCCTGCTCGTTGAAGGCCGGGCCGGCGATGTCCAGGTGCGCCCAGGTGATGCCGTCGCCGATGAACTCGCGCAGGAACAGACCGGCGACCAGGCCGCCGCCCATCCGCTCACCCATGTTCGCGATGTCGGCGGTGGGGGAGTCCATGCCCTTGCGCAGGTGCTCGGGCAGCGGCATCGGCCAGGCCTCCTCGCCGACCTCCTCGGCGGCCTCGTGGATCGCGGAGCGGAACGCGTCGTCGTTCGCCATGATCCCGAAGGTGCGGCTGCCCAGCGCCAGCACCATCGCGCCGGTCAGGGTCGCGACGTCCACGATCGCGTCCGGCTTCTCCTGCGAGGCCGCCCACAGCGCGTCCGCGAGCACCAGCCGGCCCTCGGCGTCGGTGTTGAGCACCTCCACCGTCTTGCCGCTGAACATGCGCAGTACGTCACCGGGGCGGGTGGCGGAACCGGAAGGCATGTTCTCGGCCAGCGCCAGCCAGCCCGTGACGTTGACCTCCAGGCCGAGGCGGGCGGCGGCGACGACGGCGGCGAACACCGCGGCGGCGCCGCTCATGTCGCACTTCATCGTCTCGTTGTGACCGGCCGGCTTGAGCGAGATGCCGCCCGAGTCGTAGGTGATGCCCTTGCCGACGAGCGCCAGGTGCTTCTTCGCCTTCGGGCTGGTGTACGACAGCTTGACCAGGCGCGGTGCCGCCGCCGAGCCGGCGCCGACGCCGAGGATGCCGCCGTAGCCGCCCTTGGCGAGCGCCTTCTCGTCCAGCACCTGGATCTTCAGGCCGTTCGCCTTGGCCGCGTCCTGCGCCAGGGCGGCGAAGGAGGCCGGGTTGAGGTCGTTGGGCGGGGTGTTGATGAGGTCGCGGGCGCGGTTCAGCTCCTCGGCCACGGCGGTGGCGCGCTCCAGGGCCGCCTTGTACGCCTTGTCGCGGGGCTTGCCGCCGAGCAGCACGACGTCGGCCAGCGGCGCCTTGCCGCCCCGGCCCTTGGCGTCCTTGCCGTTCTCCTTGTACGCGTCGAAGGAGTACGCGCCCAGCAGCGCGCCCTCACCGACGGCGCCGGCGTCGGCGGCGTCCGCGAGCGGCAGCGCGAACGCGGCCTTCTTCGCGCCGACGAGGGCGCGGGCGGCCACACCGGCGGCCCGGCGCAGCGCCTCGGCGTCGTACCCGGAGTCCTTCTCGGGCGCCGCGCCCAGGCCCACCGCCAGCACGAGCGAGGCCTTGAAACCGGACGGCGCGGGCAGCTTCGTCACCTCGCCCTCGGCGCCGGAGGCACCGAGGGTCTCCAGGACGTCGGCGAGCTTGCCGTCGTAGGCAGCGTCGACGGCCTCGGCGCCCGGTGCGACGACCGGGCCCTTGGCGTCCTTGGCGACACCGACGACGATCGCGTCGGCGCGCAGGCCGGGCGCCGCGGCGGTGCTGAGAGTGAGAGCAGTCACGGTGGTGATTTCTCGCTTCCCTGTGAAAGGTGGTTGGCCGAATGCGGGTGGGTCGACCGGGCCCCACGACCGACCTTAGGCCCTCACGGACCCGACTCCTCCTGCGGTGCGGACTTCACCCGGGCAGGCAAACACCCGGCACGAGCCTACGCGCGTCGGTGCGCCGATCCGTCGCGCGGGCTCCACCCTGGGGCGCCGCGGCCGTCACCGGCCGCCCCGCGCACGCGCGTTCCGGGGGCCGGGCGGCACGGCAACTGCCCTGGCGGCGGGCGGGATCGGCGTATCGGCGATGATCGTCGGGTGCACACCCCCACAGATCACCCCACACGTACTCCGGTTCACCCCGCGGCCGGTCCGGGAGTACGCCCGGCGCCCCGCCCCGGGACACGCCCGGCGGCGCGTACCGCGGCCCGTCCGGCGCCGAGAACGCGGCGCCCGGCCCTCCTCGCCGCCCTGCTCCTGCTGCTGCTCGCCGGCTGCGCGGGCCGGGCGGACGGTGACGCCGGCTCGGCGAAGGACGGCTCCACCGGCCGGAGTACGGCCTCCCCGGGCGCCGCCACCGCGGCCCCGGCGACCCGCTGGCGGCCCCGCCCGGGCACCACGTGGCAGTGGCAGCTCAGCGGCCGCCTCGACACCTCCGTCGACGCGGCGGTCTACGACATCGACGGCTTCGACCACACGAAGGAGACCGTCGCCGGACTGCACCGCGCGGGCCGCAAGGCCGTCTGCTACGTCTCCACCGGCGCCTGGGAGGACTTCCGCCCCGACGCGGGCCGGTTCCCCGAGGCGGTGCTCGGCACGGGAAACGGCTGGAAGGGCGAGCGCTGGCTGGACATCCGCCGCACCGACGTGCTGGAGCCCCTGATGGCGGCGCGCCTCGACATGTGCCGTGCCAAGGGGTTCGACGCGGTCGAGCCGGACAACATGGACGGCTACAAGAACCGGACCGGCTTCCCGCTGACGGCCGCCGACCAGCTGCGCTACAACCGCCTCCTCGCCTCCCTCGCGCACGAGCGCGGCATGTCGGTCGGCCTGAAGAACGACCTGGACCAGATCCCGCAGCTGGTGGGGGACTTCGACTTCGCGGTCGACGAACAGTGCGCCCAGTACGGCGAATGCGCCGATCTCAAGCCGTTCGTGGCGGCCGGCAAGGCGGTCTTCCACGTCGAGTACGAACTGCCCACCAGCCGTTTCTGCGCCGAGTCCCGCAGCCTGAAGCTGAGTTCGCTGCTCAAGAAGTACGAGCTGGGGGCGTGGCGCCAGGCGTGTTGAACCCGGGCCCGCCGGGCGTGTTGAACCCGGGGCCGCCGGGCGGTGCGGGGAAGTGCGGCCCGCCCGGCAGTGCGGAGAGGCCCGGACCGGCGGTGCCGGCCGGTCCGCCGGGAGCGGCCGGCCACAGCCCGGTGACCGTCGTCCGGGCCACCCGGTCGGCCAGTGACCGCCGGCCGGGGAAGAGCACCGGCAGGGCGTTCATGAGGAAGAGCAGCACGGCCACCGCCCACACGAGCACCGACAGCAGGAAGTGGCCCTCGACCAGCAGGACACAGGCCACGGCGTAGACGGCGACGTCGGCCGCGGTGGTGACGGCGGCCCGCAGCGCGGCCGGGCGGGCCCGCCGGGACAGCGGGGAGAGCGGCGCGACCTTCAGGCCGAGCAGCGCCTTGCCGACCGTCCGCCCGGTCAGGGCGAGGCACGCCCACTGGTACAGGAACGCGGCGAGCACCAGCAGCGCGAACGCCTGCTCCACGTACAGCACGGCCTTGTTCCACAGCGACAGCCCGAGGTGCTCGGAGCTGCCGATGACGTCACCGCGCGAGCCGAGCAGGTCGAGGCCGCCGCGGGTGGCCAGTTCCGGTACGTCGGTGACGAGGGCGGCGATCCGGTGGAAGGTGAGTACGGCGAGCGCGGAGGCCGCGGCGACCACCAGCGCGAAGTCGATCAGCCAGGCCATGGCGCGGCGCAGCTTCGGCACAGACACCCCCCGATCCCGCTCACTGTCTGTTCGGCCGCTCAGCCTACCGAGGGCGAACGGGTGGCCGAAGGGTCCGGCGGGAATCGTCTCAGGCCAGTGACAGAACGACCAGGGCGCAGGTCGCCGCCGTCTCGGCGAGGCCGCCGAAGACGTCCCCGGTCACCCCGCCGAAGCGGCGCGTGCAGTGGCGCAGCAGGAGTTCGGCGGCGGCGAGTGAGGCGAGCACGGCGCCCGCCGAGAGCAGGGCGGTGCCCGTCCCGAGTCCCGCGCCGGCCGCGCCCGCCGCCAGGGTGACGGCGAGCACCGCACCGAGCGCCCCTGGCGCCGGCACCACCCCGGCGACGGCCGCACCCAGCCCTTCCGGCCGGGCGGCGGGAACACCCCTGCGCGCGGCCAGGGTCAGCGCCAGCCGGGCCGCGGTCGCCGAGACGACGGCCGCGAGCGCGCCCCGGGCCCACGAGCCGGCGTAGGCCTGCGTCAGGGCGGCCACCTGGGCCAGCAGCACGAACAGCAGGGTGATGACCCCGAAGGGACCGATGTCCGACTGCTTCATGATGCGCAGCGCGTCCTCGGCGGGCTTGCCACTGCCGAGCCCGTCGGCGGTGTCCGCGAGCCCGTCCAGGTGCAGCCCGCGCGTCAGCGCGGCGGGCACCGCGGCGGTGGCGACGGCGGCGAGCAGCGGAGCGGCACCGAGGAACAGCAGCAGCAGGCCCGCGCCCGCCGCCGCGACGCCGGTCACGAGCCCGGCGAGCGGGGCGCACAGCATTCCCGCACGCGCCGCCCCGCGGTCCCAGCGGCTCACCCGCACCGGCAGCACGGTCAGTGTGCCGAAGGCGAACCGGAGCCCGTGCAGCGCGGACGCAGACGGGGGCGGGGACGACGACGGTGAGGAGGAGGGGGCGGACACGCGGGCAGACTACGGGAGAGCCGCGCGCCCGCCGACGGACGGGCGGCGCCCCGGCGGACGGGGCAGACTGCATACATGGGGCACTGGCTGTACCGCAACATCGTCGAACCCGGCAAACTGCCCCTGCTCCTCGCCCTGGGCGCCTTCGTCCTCACCTTCCTGGTCACCCGGGTCATCACCCGCCTCATCCGCGCCGGTAAGGGTCCGTTCGGGAACGTCAGGGCCGGCGGACTGCACATCCACCACGTCGTCCCCGGCGTGGTCCTCACCGTCGTCGGCGGTTTCGGGGCGATCGCCACCAGCAGCCGGCACGACGTGGGCACGTCGCTCTTCGCGGTGGTCTTCGGCGTGGGGGCGGGCCTCGTCCTGGACGAGTTCGCGCTCATCCTGCACCTGGACGACGTCTACTGGTCCGAGGCGGGCCGCAAGAGCGTCGAGGTGGTGGTCCTCACCGCGGCCCTGGTCGGTCTGGTCCTCGCCGGCTTCTCCCCGTTCGGCGTCAACGACGTGACCCCGGGCGAACTCCAGGACCGCGGCTCGGTCATCGCGGGCGTGGCCGTCAACTTCCTCTTCTCCCTGATGGCCCTCAGCAAGGGCAAGCTGCGGCTGGCCGTCCTCGGCGTGATCGTGCCCTTCCTCGCCCTGGTCGCCGCCGTCCGGCTGGCCCGCCCCGGCTCGTACTGGGACCGGCGCTTCTACCGCCGCCGCCCGCGCGCACGGGCCCGTGCCGACCTGCGCGCCCGCCGTCACGACCGACGCTGGGCCGTGCCGCGCCGCGCGTTCCAGGACTGGATCGCCGGCAAACCGGACAGCCGGCCGAGGGGGCTGCCGGAGGCGGGACCGGGACCGGGGCCGGGGCCGGGCAGCGGGCCGGGCCGGGAGTGAGCGGGCCGGGACCGACCGGCCCCGAGGGCGCGCGCCGGCCCGTGCGGCCGCCGACGCGGCGGGCCCTTGCGCCATCGCCGCCGCAGGGCTGTCACCGCGCACCCCGCGGCCACGCCCGCGATCGCCGCCAGGTGCTCCCTGCCCGCCAGGTTCTCCTTCAGCAGCACCTCGGCGGCCATCGCCGCGGTCACCGACGCCGCCGTGGTGTACGCGCCGTAACGCAGGGCCAGATACACCGCGAGGCCCACGACGGCTGCCGACGGGCCGGTGTCCACCACCTGGGCGTCGGTGCCGGGCAGGCCCAGCGGGCGGTGCGGGCCGAGGGCGATGCCCAGGCGCGCGTACAGGGTGCCGGCGAGCGTGGCGACGTAGGCGACGGCCAGGGTGCGCCGGCGGCCCAGGCAGATCTCGGCGGTGCCGAACACGCACAGGACCTGTGCCAGCGCACCCCACACCGGAAGGTCGGGCGCCGGCACGAACAGGGACAGCGGGGTGCGCAGTACGGCCTGCCACAGCGGGTCCTCGGCCCGTACCGTCCCGGCCTGCCGGACGAGGCCGTGGCCCCACGGCCCGTTCTGCGCACACCACAGCAGCGCGGTCAGGCAGACGGCGGCGAGGGTCATCGGGACCGCCCGCAGCCGTCGCCGCAGCAGCGGCCCGCGCACGGTGTCGTACACGGGCCCCCACTCGGCGCGGGCCCAGCGCGCGATCCTCGTCATCGGGCCCTCAGGACCTGGGGCCCGGGAGGCCCGGCGCGGCGGGGCCCGCCGGCAGGAAGCCCTCCGCGCGGGCCGCCGCGAGACCGATGCGCAGCAGGTCCGCGCTCTTCTCGAAGAGCAGGAACCGCGGCTCCCAGATCGGCCGGTACTTGGCGTTGGCGCGGTAGAGCGACTCGATCTGCCACCACCGCGAGAAGAAGCCGAGCAGCGAGCGCCACAGCCGCAGCACCGGCCCGGCGCCGAGGCGCGAGCCGCGTTCGAAGACCGACCGGAACATCGCGAAGTTGAGGGAGACCTGGGTGACCTCGACCTCCCGGGCGCGGCGGAGCAGGTCGATGACCATGAACTCCATCAGCCCGTTGTCGGCGTCCCGGTCGCGGCGCATCAGGTCCAGGGACAGCCCGTGGGGGCCCCAGGGTACGAAGGAGAGCAGGGCCCGCAGTTCGCCGTGCCCGTCGTGGCACTCCAGCATCACGCACCGCCCGTCCGCCGGGTCGCCGAGCCGCCCCAGCGCCATGCTGAACCCGCGCTCGGTGGCCCCGTCGCGCCAGTCGTCCGCCCGCCGCAGCAAGGACGCCATCTCGCCCGGGGGGATGTCCTCGTGCCGCCGGACGCGCACCGTGTACCCGGCCCGCCGTACGCGGTTGTAGGCCTGGCGCACGGTGCGCATGGCCCGGCCCTCCAGGGTGAACTCGGCGACCTCCACCACTGCCTCGTCACCCAGTTCCAGGGCGTCGAGGCCATGGCGCGTGTACACCGTGCCCGCCTCCTCGCTCGCCCCCATCACGGCCGGGATCCAGCCGTGCGCCCGCGCCTCGGCCAGCCACGGCCCGATGGCGCCGGGCCAGGCCTCCGGGTCGCCCAGCGGATCCCCCGAGGCCAGCGACACCCCGCCCACCACCCGGTAGGCGACGGCCGCCTTCCCGGTCGGCGACCAGATGACGCTCTTCTCGCGGCGCAGCGCGAAGTAGCCGAGCGAGTCCCGTTCGCCGTGCCGGTCCAGCAGCGCGCGCAGCCGCTTCTCGTCGTCCTCGGTGAACGGGTCGACCGCCCGGCGGGAACGGAAGGCGGCGTAGAGCACGGCGAGGAAGAGCACCGTGGACATGACGTTGATGGCGACGTTCGCCCAGTTGGGGGTGGCGATGCCCGGGAATCGGGCCTCCGGGGCGTCGACCGAGACCAGCCGCAGCGTGCCGTAGTGCCAGCGTTCCAGGTACGTCGAGCGGGAGGCGTCCGGTGCCTGGTCGGTGAGCGTCACCAGCAGCGTGGCGAGCACGGAGGCGACGGGCAGCCCGGCCGCCGCGACGGCGGCGGCCAGCCGGGGGTTGGCGCGGTCGCCCTTGGCGTAGAACTCGCGCCGCCCGAGCAGCAGGGCGGCGACGAAGGCGGCGGTGAGGACCAGGGAGACCCAGTTCTGCGGGGAGCGGCGGATCTCCGGCAGGGTCAGCGCGAACCCGAACAGCACCAGGAAGGGGCCGCTCAGGCCGAGGTTGAGGATCCAGGCGGCCCGTTTGCGCCGCCGCATGGTGACGGCCAGGAAGGCGGCGAACACACCGGGGGCGAAGCCGGCCGTGAGCAGGTAGGGGGTGAAGAGGTCCGCCTGGTTGTGCCGGCGCACGTCCTGGCCCAGGGAGACCCACACCGCGCTGAGGATGTTGACGAACGCGACGGCCCGCAGATACCAGACGGCCCACGCGGCGGCCCGCCGCGAGACCGCTTCACCGGGGCGAACAGGTGCGACTCGGGCATCTCCCATGAAAGCTGATCATATGGGCGCCTGTGCGGCAAAGGGCGGTACGGACGCGCGTCGCGCCGTACCGCCCCACTGATGTGCCTGGCCGTCACTCCGTGCCGTACCGCCCCACTGATGTGCCTGGCCGTCACTCCGTGCCGGAGTCCGTCTTCTCCTCCACCGGGACCCCGGTCTCTTCCGCTTCTTCCCCAGGCTTCTCGGGCAGCTCCGCCGCCAGGGCCGCCGCGGCCTGCACCAGGGGGAGCGCCAGCAGCGCGCCCGCGCCCTCGCCGACGCGCACCCCGTGGTCCAGCAGCGGCTCCAGCGCCATCCGGTCCAGCGCCTTGGCCTGCCCCGGCTCGCGGCTGCTCTGCCCCGCCAGCCACCAGTCCGGCGCCCGGAACGCCACCCGCTGGCCCACCAGCGCGCACGCGGCCGAGACCACGCCGTCCAGGATCACCGGCAGCTTGCGCACCGCGCACTGGAGCAGGAAGCCGGTCATCGCGGCCAGGTCGGCCCCGCCCACCGTCGCCAGCAGCGCCAGCTGGTCCCCGAGCACCGGCCGCGCCCGGCGCAGCGCGTCGCGGATCGCGGCGCACTTGCGCATCCACGCCAGGTCGTCGATCGCCTCGCCGCCGCGGCCGGTCACCACCGACGCGTCCGTCCCGCACAGCGCCGCGATCAGCACGGCCGCCGGAGTCGTCCCGCCCACGCTGACGTCGCCGAGCACCACGAGGTCCGTACCGGAGTCGGCCTCCTCGTCGGCCACGGCGACCCCGGCCCGGAACGCGGCCTCGGCCTCCTCGGGAGTCAGCGCGTCCTCGATGTCGATGCGCCCGCTGCCGCGCCGCACCCGGTGCCGTACGATCTCCGCGGGCAGCGTCTCGGGCGCGCAGTCCAGGGCCATGTCCACCACCCGCACCGGCACACCGGCGCGCCGGGCCAGCACGGAGACGGGCCGGCCGCCCTCCAGCACCGCCCGCACCAGCTGCTCGGCGCTGCCCGCGGGCCGCACCGACACGCCGAGTTCGGCGACCCCGTGGTCACCGGCGAAGAGGACGACCCGCGGTCGTTCGACCGGCCGCACCGGTACGGCGCCCTGCGCCGCGGCCAGCCACTCACCCAGGTCGTCGAGGCGGCCCAGCGCACCGGGCGGCACGATCTGACGCTCCCGGCGCGTCTCGGCATCACGGCGCACTCCGCCGTCGGGGCGCTCGATCAGATCGGTGAAGTCGTCGAGATTCAGCGAGCTCATTCGCCGAACAGTACCGGCCCCGGTCGAACACGGCGGAGCCGCGTCCTCATGTCGCCGCCACACCCGTACGGCGTCTTCCCGTCCGAGATCGCCATCCCATACGTTCCCTTTGCAGGGAATTGTCGACGGTGGCGGGGCGGCCCGGCCGGCCACCGCCCGGCCGCTCCCCGCCGTACGCACCCCCGCCCACCGGGAGCCGCCCATGCCGCCCCTGCCGTACGCCCCCCGGGTCTACGACCCGCGCCGCATCGGCTACGCCGCCGAACTGGCCCGGGGCACCGACCGGTTCCACGAGCCGCGCCGCGAGGACTGCCCGTGGTGCGGCTCCGCCCGGCTGCGCACCCGGCTGTGCGCGCCGGACCTGCTCCAGCGCAAGCCGGGCCGGTTCGCGCTCGACCAGTGCCGCGACTGCCGGCACGCCTTCCAGAACCCCCGGCTGACCCCGGCGGGACTGGCCTTCTACCACCGCGACTTCGACGAGAGCGACCCGGACGGCCTGCCCGATCCGGTGCTCGCCGCGCGCCGCAGCCACCGCAGGCACCGCGGGGACGCCCACCTGATGCGCGCCGTGGGCGAACCGGAGAGCTGGCTGGACGTCGGAACGGGCCACGCCCACTTCCCCGCCGCGGCCCGGGAGGTGTTCCCGTACACCTCCTTCGACGGGCTCGACCCGACGCCCCGCGTGCAGGCCGCGCGCGCCGCCGGGCGGATCGAGGAGGCCCACGTCGGACACCTGTCCGACCCGCAGGTGGTGGAACGCCTGCGCGGGCGCTACGACGTGGTGAGCATGTTCCACCACCTGACCCACACCCCGGACCCCCGCGCGGAACTGCGCGGCGCGCTCGGCGTGCTGCGCCCCGGCGGCCACCTCCTGATCGAACTGCCCGACCCCGGCAGCGCGTTCGCGCTTCTCCTCGGCAAGTGGTGGCTGCCGCACGGGCAGCCGCGCCACCTGCACCTGCCGCCCCTGCACAACCTACGCGCCGAACTGGAGGCCGCGGGCTGCACCGTCCTCGTCACCGACCGCCGCACCCCGCACATCCCGAACGACCTGTCCGCGGCCCTCGCCCTGGTCCTCGCCCGTCTCCTGCCCGCCCCCGACGCCCCCTGGCGGCAGACGCCGCCGACCGCCCTGCGACGCGGCCTGCGCGCGGTCCTCGCCACCGCCGGCAGACCCCTGGTCGACCTGGCCGCGCTCCTGGACCTCACCCTCGCCCCGCTGCTCCGGCGCACCCCGGGCCTTTCGAACACCTACCGCCTCGTCGCCCGCCGCGACACCGCCCGTCCGACCTGACGGGCGGCTTCCCCCGGGTCGTGGCGCCGCGGGGCCGACGGGAGTCCGGCGACATGGCCTACCCGCGCAGCGGCAGCGCCTGGCCCGCCACCACCAGCAGGACCTGTTCGCACTCGGCGGCGAAGGACGCGTTCAGGCGGCCCAGTTCGTCGCGGTAGCGGCGACCGGAGGCGGTGGCCGGGACGATGCCCGAGCCGACCTCGTTGGAGACGGCGACCACGGTCCTGCGGGCGGCCCGTACGGCCGACGTCAGCGCGGCCGTACGCTCCCGCAGGGCCCGTTCGCCGCCCCCCGCCCACTCGTCGTCGTCCCACGCGCCGACGGAGTCCATCGCGTCCGTCAGCCACAGCGACAGGCAGTCGATCAGGAGGGGCGGCCCCTCCTGCGCGAGCAGCGGCACCAGGTCGCAGGTCTCCGCCGTGCGCCACGAACCCGGCCGCCGCTCCCGGTGCACCGCGACCCGCGCCGCCCACTCGTTGTCGCCGCCCCGGGTGCCCCCCGTGGCGACGTACAGCACCTCGGGGAAGGTCTCCAGCCGCCGTTCGGCCTCCACCGACTTGCCCGAACGCGCCCCGCCCAGCACCAGCGTGCGCCGGGGCACGTCCGGTACGGCCGCCATGTTCTCGTACGCCCCGATCGTCAGCGTCGCGCCGTCCGGCACGGCCCGTGCCCCGGCCGCCGCCAGCCGCCGGTACAGCTCGGGACCCGGCGGCACGTCGTGGTCGAGGTGGACCGCGACGACGTCCGTCGCCCGGCCCACCGACCCCACCGCCCGCAGCTTCGCCAGCGCGTCCGGCCGCCCCACCACGTCCGCGAGCACCATGTCGTACGCCTGCCCCGACCCCTCCTCCAGACCGGCCGGGGCCCCGCCCGGCGGCAGGTACAGCAGCCGCTTGCCGTCCGGCCCCGTCACGGCGTACCCGGTGCCCGGCGCGTCCATCGCCACCGCCCGCACCCGGTGCCCGGTCAGCAGGGCCAGCTCGCGGCCGTCGGGCACCCGGCCGGGTTGCGGCAGCCCGGCGGGCACCTCCACGGCGGGCCCGTCGTGCGGATGGGAGAGCAGCACCTGCGCCACCTGGCCCAGCGACTGCCCGGCGCGGGCGGTCGCGAACGCCACCCCCGGCGTCAGGTCCAGCAGCAGCGCCCCGTCCACGAGCAGCGCCGTCGCCGCGCGGGCCCGCGCGCCGAGGGCCGTCGCGCAGGCCGCGCAGGGGCAGTGGGGGCGGGGAAGCCCCGCGGGGGCACCGGTGCCGAGCAGAGTCACGTCCACGGACCCGATTTTCCAGTGCCGCCGAGGGTCTCGCGCATCCGGCCGGGGTCTGTTCGGCGGACGGGGCCGGGCAGGGCCTAGGCTGCGGGCAGGAGCCGGACCATGATCCGCGTGGGGTGGCTCCGGCTGGGCAGTGTGTGCAGTAGGTGCATCGTGTGCAGTGTTGTGAGCTCACATCAGGGAGGCGTACATGGCGGCATGGACGTGGCGGTTCGAGACGGCCGACGGGGCGGAGGTCCAGCCCGCGGTGCAGCCGGAGGAGTTCACCACGCAGGGCGACGCCGAGTCCTGGATCGGCGAGAACTGGAAGGCCCTGGCCGACGGCGGCGCCGACCAGGTGCGGCTGTTCGAGGACGCCGCGGAGATCTACGGCCCGATGAGCCTGCACGCCGACCAGGCCCAGGCGTAGCGGCTCCAGGCGCGGGGCGGGCCCGGGGCCTGCCGGTCCGGCGCGGGGCGGGGGCGGCCACGGACGGCCGC
>NZ_JBHJUW010000177.1:0-14750 GCF_042268205.1 Streptomyces sp. NPDC056160 | reverse complement strand
CGCCCGGGGGGGCCCCCCCGCCCCCGCCCCCGCCGGGCGCGGGCCGCGGCCGCCGCTGCGCCGCGCCCCGTGGGGGGGGGGGCCCGCCCCCCCGCCCCCCCCCCCTCCGCTGTGCCTCGCGCCGGACTCAGGTCAGGAGCAGGAAGGAGGTCCAGGTGGTGCCGCCGTACATGGGCTTCTGCGCGGCGAGCTGCCCGTTGGCCTGACCGCCGTAGAGGTGCATGGTGCCGTCGCTCCAGATGGCGAAGACGTCGGAGATGCCGTCTCCGGTCACGTCGGCCGCGGCCATCTGCTTGGTCGTGAGCCAGGTGGTGCCGCCGGTGGTGACGCGCTTGCCGTCGGCGACCTGGCCGTTGCCCAGGCCCTTGTAGTAGTTGAGCGTGCCGTCGTTCCAGACGGCCATGACGTCGGCGACGCCGTCACCGTCGAAGTCGCCGTCGAAGAGCTGCTTGACGGTCCCCCAGGTGCTGCCGCCCACGGTGACCTTGACGCCGCTGCCGAGCTGGCCGTTGCCGAGGCCGGGGTAGACGTGCAGGGTGCCGTCGGTCCAGACCGTCATGATGTCGGCGTTGCCGTCGCCGGTGAAGTCACCGGCCGTCATCTGCTTGATCGTCTTCCAGGTGGTGCCGCCCATGGTGACCGCACGCCCGTCACCTATGTGCCCCTGGCCGTCGCCGGGGTAGACGTGCATGGTGCCGTCGGTCCAGACGGCCATGACGTCGGCCTGGCCGTCGTTGGTGAAGTCACCCTTGGCGATCTGCGGCGCGGTCCGCCACGTCGTCCCGCCGAGCATCTGGACGTGGGTGCCCGCCAGGCCGTTGGTCTTGTCACCGGGGTAGAGGTTCATCGTCCCGTCACCCCACACACCGGCCAGGTCACCGACACCGTCACCGGTGAAGTCGTCCTGCACCCGGAACGCGGTCTTGGCCACCCAGATCGCGATGTCGTCGACACGGGTGTCGACGGCGTCGCGGCGGGTCTCGGCCGGGTCGACGCCCAGGCACCCGCCCTGCCAGGAACGCGAGGCGACGGCGACGAGTTCGGGACTGCCCTCGACGGTGCGGAAGGCGGGAGCGCCGGCGTCGCCCTGGCAGACGGTGGCGTTCTGCGCGCCGTTCACGGTGAGCGCGGCACCGTCGGTGGCCGCCACCGTGAACTGTCCGCTGTGCGCCTTGTTCGGCACCCACTCGGTGGCCGTACGCCCGAACCCGACGTGGGTCAGCTGCTCACCGTCGGCGGCCGGGGTGGTGGCGACGCGGACGGGGCTGATGGCGGGGTCGAGGATGCGCTTGGCCAGTTTGACCATGACCAGGTCGCGGTCGGGGTGGGGCACCAGTTCGACGGCGTCCTGGACGCTGCCCCCGGTCTGGGAGAGGTCGCCGCGGCCCACGGTCACCGTGGTCTTGAGGGCCGGTTTGCCGGCGGCGACCTTGCCGTCGGCGGAGAAGCAGGACGCCGCGGTGAGGACCCACTGGGGGTCGACGAGCGTGCCGGTGCAGGCGCGTTGCGTGTCCCCGCTGCCGATGTCGACCTTCGCGACGAAGGACGGGGGAGTGGTGCTCTCAGGGCCGTTCAGGGCCCCGGCGGGAGTGGCGCCGAGACCGGTGACCAGGGCGGCTGCCACGGCAGAGCCGATGGCCCATCTGCTCCGGGAACACTGTGCGGGCATGGTCTTCCTCGCTGTGCCGTCACGGATTGTGCGCACACTGCGCACAAGCTTGAAGATCGCCAGGAAGCTTTCCACGAAAAGGAAAAGAAGCGCCAACGTATGAAACTGGTAAAACGAGCAAAGGGGACATCGGCTCTGTGACCTATCCCACAGGGAGGTCGGCGAGCGAGATGACATCTGAGATGTCAAGATGACACTGTGAGTGTCACAAAGGAATCCGATCTCTACGAGATCATCCGCCGTCTCTGGCCTCTGCATCGCACCATCGTCCGGGCCGTCGAGCGTGAGGTCACGCCTCTCGGTCTGAGCGCTGCCCTGCATGCCCTGCTCGACCGGCTGCGCACCCACGGGCCCCAGACGGTCCCCCAACTCGCCCGCGCCCTGGGCCTGGACCGGCAACCCGTCCAGCGCTGGGTGAACGACACCGCCGCACTCGGGCTCACCGACTCCGCGCCCAACCCCGCCCACCGCCGCTCCCGGTTGGTCCGCCTCACCGCCCACGGCGCCGACACCATCGACCGTGTCCAGGCCGCCGAGGCCGCCGAACTGCGCACGGCGCTCGCCGACGTGACGGCCCAGGAGGTCGCCGCCTGCCTGCGCGTGCTCACCCGTCTCGACGAGGAGTTCCACCGTCTCGCGACCGACGGCACCCGAAGTGACACCCCCGCGGGAGGAACCACCCCATGAGCGCGCACAACACCCGACGCGCCGTCCCGGTCCCCGGCACGGCATCCGGTACCGCACCCGCCCCCGGCGGTGGCACCCTCTACTACGAGGCCCTCGGTGAGCCCGACGGCACACCTCTCGTCCTCGCCCACGGCGGCATGCTCGACCTCACGATGTGGGACGAACTCGCCCCCGCCCTGGCCCGGGCGGGCCACCGCGTGGTCAGGTACGACCAGCGCGGCCACGGCCGCTCCTCCTCGGTCACGGGCGACTGGTCCAACCACGCGGACCTGCGTGCCCTTCTCGCGCACCTGCGTCTGCAGAACCCGGTACTCATCGGCCTGTCCGGCGGCGCCCGGCTGATCGTCGACCACGCCGTCGACGTACCGGACGACGATCCCACCGCCCCTTCCGCCCTCGTCCTCGCGGCCCCGGGACTCAGCGGACGGGAGTTCACCGACCCCTACACCCTCCAGCACTTCGGCGAGCAGATCGCGGCCGTCGGTGCCCCCGACGGCGCCGAGCGCTACGTCGAGCACTTCCTGCGGATGTGGGCGGACGGTCCGTACCGCGTACCCGCCGACCTCGACCCCGCGCTGCGCGAACGGCTGCGCGCCGGCGCCGCCGCCAACGTCGCCGACCACGCCGGGGGCCTCGGCGCAGGCCGGCTGATCGAGGCGAACGCCGCCGAACGCCTCGACCGGCTGCGCGTCCGCCGCCTCGTCATCGTCGGCGAACTCGACACCACCGACATCCACACCAACGCCCGAGCCCTCGGCGGCCGCCTGGTGACCGTTCCCGGAGCCGGGCACACCGTCAACCTGGAGGCCCCCGACCGCTTCGAACGGGCGATCCTTTCCTTCCTCGGTGGGCGGCGATGAGTGCTCGCCGTGCGCCATGCGCCGTGCGGCAGCGTGTGTCCGGTGGCCGTGTGACGCTTCTGTGAAGGGCTGCCCCGTCCTTCCGGGGCCCCGCCGCGGGTGCGTGCGCGTTCCGTATTGTGGTCTCGGGAAATGCTGGTCGACCGAGGGGGGCGTGTGCCGCTGTACAAGGGCGACCCCAGATCCGTCGGCGGCTACAAGCTGGTCGACCGCCTCGGGGCAGGCGGCATGGGGATGGTCTACCGGGGCAGATCGCGTTCCGGGCGCGAGGTCGCCGTCAAGATCGTGCACGCCGAGTATGCCCAGGACCCGGTCTTCCGGGCCCGGTTCCGGCAGGAGATCGAGGCCGCCCGCCGGGTGAGCGGCGCCTTCACGGCCGCCGTGGTGGACGCGGACCCGGAGGCCGAACTGCCGTGGATGGCCACGCAGTACGTGCCCGGCCAGTCCCTCGCCGCCCGTATCCGTGACCAAGGACCGCTGCGCGTCCCGGAGCTGCGGCCGCTCGCCCTGGGCCTGGTGGAGGCGTTGCGTGACATACACCGGGCCGGGGTGGTGCACCGCGACCTGAAGCCCGCCAACGTCCTCATGGCCGAGGACGGCCCGCGGGTCATCGACTTCGGTATCTCCCGGGCCGCCGAGAGCCACCACACCCTCACCGAGACCGGGCAGGTCATCGGCACCCCGACCTTCATGTCCCCGGAGCAGTTCACGGACGCCCGGACGGCCGGGCCGGCGTCGGACATCTTCTCGCTCGGCGCGCTGCTGGTGTACTGCATCACCGGACGCGGCCCCTTCGACGCCGACAGCCCCTACCTGACCGGCTACCGGGTCGTCCACAACCAGCCCGCCCTCGACGGGGTGACCGGGTCCGTGCGCGCGGTCCTGGAGCGCTGCCTGGCCAAGGAACCCGGCGACCGGCCCGGACCCGACGAACTGGCACGGGAGTTCGCCAGGGTCCTCCCGGAGCCGTCGCCGGGCGAACCCGAGACGATGAGGCTGCGGCTGCCCTCCGCGCGCCCCGGCCCCCCGCCCCCGGCCGGCGATCCGGCCGCGACCCGCCACCCCCGGTGGCGCGGAACGCGGGTGCTGATGGCCGCGGCCGGCGTGCTGGCCGTGGCCCTGACCGGCTGTCTGCTGCTGGTTCCGTCACGCGGTGACGGCGCGACAGGCGCAACAGGCGCGACACAGGCACGGACCACGGCTCCCAGCCGCTGGGCCCCTCTGCCGCCCGGCTGGAAGCCGTGGCAGACGACCGCGTCCGCGATCGCGGAGAAGGGCGTGAGGAAGGCGCCGGGGTACGAGGGGAACAGGGAGCCGGCCTGCGTACCGGACGACGGCGCCCTCTACTGCGCCGGAAGCGCCCTCCTGCCCGAACGGATCGACGCCACCACGGGACGCACCCTCTGGCGCTCCGGCATCGCACCCCCCGGCATCCCGGCCGACCGCTACGTCACGGCACTCCTCGGCGTGCACGAAGGCGTAGTGCTGGTGGAACTGACCGTCACCGGCGCGGACGGCAAGGGTGAGGCGCAGTCCGTCCTCGCGCTCGACGGCACGAGCGGCACGAGGCTGTGGTCCCACCCCGTACGCACCGACAGCCTGGGCTCCGTCTACGCGGCCGGCGTGACACTGACGCAGGAGGGCGACGGCACCGCGGTGACCGTCCGCTCGGCGCGCGAGGGCACCGTACGCCGGAGGATCCCCGTGCCCGCCGGGTACGACTGCCTGTTGCTCGCCGCCGAGAACCGCCCCTACGTGGAGTGCATGACCCAGGAGGAGGGCTCGCACAGCACGAAGTTCCTCGTCGTCGATCCCGCCGGCGGCACCGCGCGCACCCTGGCCTCACCCGCCCAGTCGAGGAGCTTCGTCGGCGTCCAGGACGGGCGACTGGTCTTCGTGGAGGCGGACGACCGTCCCGTGGCCAACAGCCCCGACCTGATCTACACCCGGATCGTTCGCGTGGACCCGGACACCGGCAGGCGCACACCGGCCCCGCTGCCCGAGCGGTACCGGGGAGGGGTCCCGACCCTGGCGCACGGCACGCTCTACTTCGCCACCTCCAGCGGGCTGGTCACGGCCGTCTCACCCGCGACGGGAGCCCGGCTGTGGCAGAGCCACACCACCCTGGAGACGCCGGGCCAGGCCTCGGTGGACCAGAAGGGGCGCACTGTGTACCTGGCCGGAGGCAGCGGCCGGGTGGCCGCCCTCGACACGGCGACCGGCACCCTGCTGTGGGAGTCGTCGGCGCGCGCGGAAGTGCTGGACACCGGGCTTCTGCCCACCGTGTGGTTCAACAAGGGCGCCCTGGTCCTGGCGACCTCCGACGGCACCCTGTTCACGCTCGACCCGGCCCACCCCGACCGGAAACCCGTCCCGGGCTGACACGGACGGACGCGATCGGCCGCGCCGCAGCCGTGGAGCTTTTTTCGGGGTCGGTCGAGAAACCCAGGGCGAACCGGAGCGGGCGGGCTGCCTTCCAACTGTGTGGGTCGCGGGAACCGCGCTCGACGACTGGCAGGCGGTCCTCGCCCCGATCGCAGCGAGTGACCGGCGGAATGAGTACTCCCAGGGCGGTGTGGTCGTGCCGCTGCCGCGACTTCGTCAACCGGCGGCCACAGCCGCCACGTCGCCGCGCACGGCCCGTTCCTCCGCGTCGGCCAGCCAGAAGTAGACCGGGGGCAGGCCCAGTTCGATCACGGTCAGCGCGATCTGGAACCAGTGCGGCCAACCGTGTACGGCGAGCGAGAGCAGCCGTCCGGCGCCGCCCAGCAGGAATACGCCGGCCAGCCACCGCACTGCCTGGGCCGGGATCGGGCGCTGCCGTGCGGCCCAGAGCCACGCCAGCCCGTAGCCGACGAAACTGGCCCCCATGAAACGGCCCCAGCTGTCGACCGTCGTACCGGCCGAACCGGCGCCGGGGATCGCCGCGTTGCCGAGTGCCACGTGGAACAGGCCGATCGCTGCACAGGACCAGCCCATCAGTTGGGTGAGCAAGCGCAGAGCCCTGGCCATGGTTCCTCCGAGTCGTGGTGACGGAGCTTGGTCGGCATGCGTCTACTACAGTGCGCGCACTAGTGGACGCGTGTCAACTAAGCTGCGGGCGTGCCTCCTCGCCAGCGACTCACCCCCGCCGCCCGTCGTGCGCAACTCCTCACCGTCGGCGCACGGCTCTTCGCCGCGCACCCGTACGCCGACGTGCTGATGGAGGAGGTCGCCGCACAGGCCGGGGTCTCCCGGGCCCTGCTCTACCGCCACTTCCCGAGCAAACAAGCCCTCTTCGCAGCCGTGTACCAGGAGGCGGCGGACCGGCTGCTCGCCGAGACCCGGTTCGACCCGGCCGACTCCCTGGTGGAACAGCTCGTCCAGGGGATGGACGTCCATCTCGACTATTTCGAGGCCAACCGCAACGCCGTCCTCGCCGCGAACCGGGTGCTCGCGGGTGACCCGGTGGTCCAGACGATCATGACCGACGAGCTGGACGCGCTCCGCGCGCGGCTGCTGGCCGTACTCCCGCTCGCGGACGGCAACGCCCACGAGGCGGTGTCCGGTGTCCTGAAGAGCTGGCTCGTCTTCGTCCGGGTCCTCTGCGTCGACTGGCTCACCCACGAGACCTGTACCCGCACCCAGTTGCGCGACGTCTGTATCGGCGCGGTGCTCGGAGCCCTGCGCCCACTGCTCGCGGAGGACCCCGCTCCCGACTGGCCCCGCCGGTCCCGTACACCGGGACGGGAAGGGTGACGCTGCCCCGCCCGGTGGGCCGTCGCCCTGACGGACACCGTGGGCGGCTGCCGGGTCAGGACTGCTCGTGCCGGGTGAACGCGGCAACGAGGTCGTGCGGTGCGGTGTCCTCGGACTCGGCGCCGCGGGCCGGGAGGCCCTCGAAGGCGGGGGCCTCCTCGCTACGGGGGAACATGGCCCGCTCGTACTCGGTGAGCGCGGCCTCGACGTCGCCGGGGTGCGCGGCCAGGGCCTTGCCGAGTTCGGCACCGTCGAGCATGGCCAGGTTGGCGCCCTCGCAGTTCGGGGCCGCCAGGTGGGCGGCGTCACCGAGCAGCGTCACCCCCGGCACCCTGTCCCACTGGTGCCCGGGCGGCAGAGCGTGGAGCGGGCGCAGGATCGGCGGGATGTCGCTGTCGGTGATCAGCGCGGTCAGCACCGGAGCCCAGCCGTCGAACTCCCGCGCGATCCGTGCGGTTGCCGCGGCGGCATCGGTGAAATCGACCGCGGCGAACCACTCCTGCGGCTCGTCCAGGCCCACGTAGGCGTGCAGGGTGCCGTCCCTCTCCCGGTGAGCGAAGATCTCCCGGCCGGGCCTGACCGCGATCATCGATCCGCCGCCGACGGCCTTCGCCACGGCCGGGTGCCGGGTGTCGGCGTCGAACAGGTAGGTCTCGACGACCGACTTGCCGACGTACGCGGGCACGGCGGTGGAGAGCAGCGGGCGCACCCGTGACCACGCGCCGTCCGCGTCGGCCAGCAGGCCGGTGACGACGGTGCTGCCGTCGGCGAACGTCACCTCGTGACGGCCGTCGCCGAGGGAACGGGTACCGCAGGCCTCGCGGCCCCACCGGACGGTGCCGGCCGGGAGTGAGTCGAGCAGGATCTGCCGCAGCTCGCCGCGCAGCACCTGGGGGCGCCCGCCCGTGCCGTCGTCGGCTTTGCCGAACAGGACGGTTCCGTCCGGGTCGAGGAACCGCATGGCCTGGCGGCCCTCCAGGACGAGGCCGCGGAACTCGTCCATCAGATCGGCGGCTTCCAGGGCGAGTTGGCCGTTGTAGTCGTGGATGTCGAGCACCCCGCCCTGCGACCGCTCGCTCGGGGAGGACTCCGCCTCGTAGACCGCGGCCGGTATTCCGTGGAGGTGCAGGACGCGGGCGAGCGTGAGCCCGCCGAGCCCGGCGCCGATGATCGTGACGTCAGTGGTCATGGGGCATACGTGTTGCGGCCGCCGCGGCCACGCACGCGACGGCGGCGGCGAGGAACAGGCTGACGCGCAGGCCGTGCTCGAACCCGGCCGAGCCCGACAGCAGGGCGCCGAAGACCGCGACGGCCAGGGCCCCGCCGACCTGACGGCTGGTGTTGAACACGCCGCCGGCCGTGCCCGTCCGGTGGGCGGGGACGTGCTCCAGCAGCAGCGCCGTGGTCGGCGGCATCACCAGCGGGCCCGCCAGGCCGACGGGGACGAGCAGCAGCGCGGTCAGCCACACCGCGGCCGAGGCCGGCACCAGGGCCAGGGTGAGCGATCCGGCCGCGAGCAGGACCAGGCCCGCGACGACCGGCACGCGCGGCCCGGTCCACCCGGCGATCCGCGCGGAGAACGGGGTCAGGCAGGCGCTGAGCACCATCATCGGCAGGAACGCGATGCCCGCGCCCAGTGCGGACATCCCGTGCTGCTGCTGGAAGTACAGACTGAACACGAACGGCAACCCGTAGAAACCCACCATGAACGCGAACCCGACGCCGGTGGCGACCACCACCACTGCCGAGCGGAACAGTTCCAGCGGCACCATCGGGTGCGCGACCCTCGCCTGCGCGGCCACGAACGCGGCGAACGCCACCACCGCCAGGCCGAGCGCGCCGAGCACCTCCGGCGCCGTGAACCCGGCCGCACCCGCCTCGATCGCGCCGAAGGTCAGCCCGCCCATGGCGAGGACCGCGGTGACCTGGCCGATCCAGTCGAACGGCGCCGGCCGCGTGGGGGAGTGCGGCGCCCGAGTCAGCAGGAGAAGGGTGACGAGACCGACGGGCAGGTTGATCCAGAAGATCACGCGCCACGAGGCGAGGCTGAGCACACCGCCCAGCACCGGGCCCGCCGCCGCGGCCACCGCGCCGCCCATCGCCCACACACCCACGGCGCGGGCCCGGCGGCCCGCATCGGGGAAGGCGTGGCGCACCAGCGCCATCGACGTCGGCATGGTGACGGCCGCACCGATGCCCTGCACCACCCGCGCGGCGATCAGCACCCCCAGTGCGGGCGCCAGACCGCAAGCGGCCGAGGCCACCACGAACACGACCAGCCCTCCGGCGAACGCGCGGCGCGCACCGATGCGGTCGGACAGGGAGCCGGCCGACAGCAGCAGAGCGGCGAACATCAGCGTGTAGCCGTCGACCACCCACTGCAGACCGGTGATGCCGCCGCCCAGCCCGGCACGGATCGAGGGCAGCGCGACGTTCACGATGGTCGCGTCCAGGGTGATCACGAAGAATGCCAGGACAGCCGCGGCCAGCGTCGCGGTGGCGTGCCGGTCCGCGGCGGACACACCCGGGCCCGTACTCGGCACGCGACGCAGGGAAGCGATGAGGGACATGACGAGGGAAGATCCTTTTGCGAGGGGGCCGGCACGGACCTCATGGCCCGGCCACGCATCCACTCCACCACGCACCCCGCTGACCTGGGAGTCCTCGCTGTGAGGGGGACCAGCAGGGACCCCCTCGGCGGCGATCGTCCTATCCTGGTGCGGTGCCGTCCGACACCGTCCGCGAGGACATCCGCACCTTCCTCACCAGCCGCCGTGCACGCCTGACCCCGGCCGAAGCCGGCCTGCCCGACATCGGCGGCAAGCGCCGCGTCAGCGGACTCCGCCGCGCCGAGGTGGCCCAGCTCGCCGCCATCAGCGTCGAGTACTACACCCGCCTGGAACGCGGCAACGTCCGCGGCGTCTCCGACGAGATCCTCGACGCCCTGGCCGCGGCCCTTCGCCTGGACGACGTCGAACGCGCTCACCTCGTCGCCCTCGTCCGCGCCGCCAACGCCCCGCACCGCCTTCCCGAACGGGACGGCGGCGCCTCGCACGTCCGCCCCAGCCTCCAGCAGATCCTCGATGCCATGACCGGCGCCGCCGCCTTCGTCCGCAACGCCCACCTGGACATCCTGGCCACCAACCGCCTCGCCAGGGCTCTGTACCGGGAAGCCCTCGACACGGACGACCGGCCGCCGAACCTCGCCCGTTTCGTCTTCCGCGATCCCCGCTCCCGACGCTTCTACCGCGACTGGGACGGCATCGCCCACGACGCCGCCGGCAGCCTGCGCACCGAGGCCGCCCGCACCCCCGCGGACACCGACCTCGCCGACCTGATCGACGAACTCGCCTCCGTCAGCGACGGGTTCGCCGAGCGCTGGGAAGCCCACGACGTCGACCACTACCGCAGCGGCCGGCAGCGCTTCCACCACCCCGACGCCGGCGACCTCGACCTCGACTACGACGCCCTCGAAGTCCCGGCCGATCCCGGCCTCACCCTCGTCACCTACACCCTCTCCGCGGCCGCCCCGCACGCTGCCGCGTTCCTCCGGCTCGCGGAAGCATCCGCGGACACCCGCCGCGACGACGGCTCCTGCCACCGGTGAGGGCCCTCACCGCCGAAGCCGTACAGCAGGCAGGTGCTTCGAATCCGGGAGCGTCCGCCCCAGGCGCGCGACGTCAACGCGCGCTCGGGCTGCCGTCCATGTCCTCAACTCCTCGTGGACCACTGGCTGTAGCGGAACTCTAGCCGTTGGCCGCGGGGGTGGCCGCCCAACTGGCGAGGAGTTTGAGCCGGTCGTCGTCGGCGGTGCCCGGTTCGGCGATGTAGATGGTCAGGGAGTGGGCCTCGCGGGCGGACATCGGCAGGTCCATGGGCTGGTAGGTCAGCTCCAGCGGGCCGGCCTCGGGGTGGTGGAGACGTTTGACGCCGCCGTGGTGGATGCGCACCTGGTGGGCCGCCCATCGGGTACGGAACTCGGTACTGACCGTGGACAGCTCGCCCACGAGTTCGCGCAGCGCCTTGTCGTGGGGGTAGCGGCCGGCTTCGGCGCGCAGCAGGGCGGTGGTGGTGTTCGCGGCGCCCTGCCAGTCGTCGACGAAGTCGTGGGAGGCGTCGTCGAGGAAGTAGTAGCGGGCGAAGTTGGGCCGGCCGTGCTCGTCGACCGTGTGGCTGGTGAACATGGGGGCGAACAGGGCGCGGGCCAAAGCGTTGGCGGCGACGATGTCCAGGCGGCCGTTGGTGACGTACGCCGCGCAGAGGGTCATGGAGTCGAGCAGCCACTGGACGCGGGGCGGGATGTCGACGGCCTTTCGGCGCCGTCGGGTCGCGGTGGTCGCGCTGGGCTGGGCGGCTTTGGCCAGGTCGAACAGGTAGGTGCGCTCGTCCTCGTCCAGTCGCAGGGTCCGGGCGACCGCGTCGAGGACGTCCTCGGAGACGCCGCCGATGTGGCCCTTCTCCAGCCGTGTGTACCACTCGGTGCTCACCCCGGCGAGGACGGCGACCTCCTCGCGGCGCAGCCCGGGCACCCGGCGCCGGCCGCTGCTGGGCAGACCGACCTGTTCCGGGGTGAGCTGGGCGCGCCGACGCGTGAGGAAGTCACGGATGTCGGCGCGGTTGTCCGGGCGGCGTTCCATGCTCTCCACGCTACGGGCCCGGACCCTGGGGAGGGGGGTTGAGCTTGTACCCCCCATAAACCCAGCCTCCCGCGTCCGCGGCAGTAGCGGTTTCGTGGTGTGCGCACCACGTTCCCGATCCCTGCGGAGAAGAAGTATGACCATGCGAGGAGGAACCCTCCACGCGCCTGCCGGCAGCCGCGACCGTGACGGCGAGCGTCCGCCCACCCGGCTACCGCTCGTCGTCCACGTACTGGCTCTGGGTACGTTCCTGATGGGTACGACCGAGTTCGTGGTGGCGGGTCTGCTGCCGGAGATCGCGCAGGACGTGCAGGTCGGCGTGGCCCGGGCCGGACTGCTCATCACCGTCTTCGCGGTCGGGATGATCGTCGGCGCGCCGCTGATGGCGATGCTGACGCTGCGGCTGCCCCAGCGGCTGACCCTGGTCCTCGCACTGGGCGTCTTCGCGGCCGGGCATGTCGTCGTCGCGACCGGCTCCGGCTTCGCGCTGCTGCTGGCGGCCCGTTTCCTGACGGCGCTGGCGACGGGCGCGTTCTGGGCGGTGGCCAACGTGGTGGCCGCCCGCGCCGCCGGGCCCGCCGCGCGCTCCCGCGCCCTGGGCGTGGTGGGCGCCGGCGCGATGCTCGCCAACGTCGTCGGCGTGCCCCTGGGTGCCCTCGCCGGGCAGCTCACGGGCTGGCGGGGGCCCTTCTGGGCACTCGCCGTCCTCGGCGCGGCCGCGATGGCGCTCATCGCCCGCCACGTCCCGGACGACGGCCCCGGCCGCGCGACGGTGTCGATCCGGTCCGAGCTGTCGGCTCTGCGCTCGGGGCGGCTGTGGCTCACCCTGGCCGCCTGTGCGACCACCACCGGCGGTGTGCTGTCGACGTACACCTACATCTCGCCGTTGCTGACCGAACGCACCCAGCTGGCCGCCGGCCTCGTGCCGCTGGTCCTGGTCGGGTTCGGCATCGGCGCCCTGGCCGGCTTCCTGCTGGGGGGCCGCCTCGGGGACCACCGTCCGCACATGACGACGATCGTCGCCCCCGCCGCCACGACGATCCTGCTGTCGGCGATGTGCCTGCTGTCCCGGCAGGCCGCGCCCACGACGGTGCTGGTGGTCCTGCTGGGGCTGTTCGGCCTGGGTGCGAACCCGGTGCTCATCTCCCTGGGCGTCCGCTTCGCGGGCAAGGCCCCGACCCTGGGGTCGGCCCTGACGGTGTCGGCGTTCAACCTCGGCACCGCCGTCGGTTCCTGGGGCGCCGGGATCGCCCTGGATTCCTCGCTGGGGGCCCAGGGCCCGGCCGCCGTCGGCACCGCCATCGCCGCACTGACCCTGATCTCCGCGACGGTCCTCGCCCTCACCCGGCACCGCCGCCCGACGCCGCCCGCCGCCCAGACCACCGCCGCCGCACCCGGGATCCCGGGCGTACGCCCCTCCAACGGGCTCGGCGGCCGGAGGAGCACAAACCGAAGACGTCACGGGATACCCGTGTCTCGCGGAACACCGACCGGTGCGAAAGGCACCGGCACACACGGAACGAGGAGGAGCCACCCATGCGTGGAGTAGTGATGTACACGGCCGGTGACGTCCGGGTCGAGGAGCGTGAGGACCCGAAGATCATCGAGCCCACCGACGCCGTCGTGAAGCTGACCGCGACCTGCATCTGCGGCTCGGACCTGTGGCCGTATCGCGGCATCGAGCCCGCCGACCACCAGGTCATGGGACACGAGTACGTGGGTGTCGTGGAGGAGGTCGGCGCCGAGGTGAAGAACGTCAAGCCCGGAGACTTCGTCGTCGGGTCGTTCGTCATCTCCGACAACACCTGCGAGATCTGCCGGGCCGGGTTCCAGTCCAAGTGCGTGCACGCCGAGTTCGTCGCGCAGACCATCGGCACCCAGGCCGAGAAGGCCCGCATCCCGCACGCGGACGGCACCCTCGTCGCCACCCCGGGGCAGCCCGACCCCGAGCTGATTCCCGCCCTGCTGGCCGCCTCCGACGTACTCGGCACCGGCTGGTTCGCCGCCGTCGCCGCCCAGGCCGGTCCCGGCAAGACCGTCGCGGTCGTCGGTGACGGTGCCGTCGGCATCATGGCCGTGCTGGCCGCCAAGCAGCTCGGAGCCGAGCGCATCATCGCCATGTCCCGCCACCCCGAGCGGCAGAAGCTGGCCCGCTCCTACGGTGCCACCGAGATCGTCGAAGAACGCGGTGAGGCGGGCATCGCGAAGATCAAGGAACTCACGGGCGGGCTCGGCGCGCACTCGGTGGTCGAGGCGGTCGGCACCCAGGAGTCCTTCATGCAGGCCGTGGGCGCCACCCGCGGCGGCGGGCACCTGGGCTACGTGGGGGTGAACCACGACGTGACCATCCCCGGGATCGAGCTGTTCTTCGCCGGCATCCACACCCTCGGCGGCCCGGCCCCCGTGCGCCGGTTCCTGCCCGACCTGATCCGGCTCATCTGGGACCGCGAGATCGACCCCGGCAAGGTCTTCGACCTCACCCTGCCCCTTGAGCAGGCCCCGGAAGGTTACAAGGCCATGGACGAGCGCCGCGCCACCAAGGTGCTCCTCACCCTCTGAACGCGCCTGCTCGGAGCCGGTGACCGGGCCTCGCCCGTCCTGCCGCAGCGGCGGGGGCGCGATACGGCGCGGTCGCGGCAGGACGGGGGCGGGTCCGTGCGCCGGTCGGAGCGCCCGGGGGAGCGGAGGTGCCGGTGCGCTCCCACGTGCGGGTGGTGGCGGAGCCGGTAGCGGCTGATGCAGGTGGCGGGTATCCCGGGCAAGGGGCGCACCGGCGGCCCGGGGTCCGCTTCCAGGGAAGCCGGCTTCCCGTGGCCCGCGCAGCCCAGCGCGCGGGCATCCGAACGGGAAGCGCCGGTGACCTGCCGGTCCGCCGCAGCCGCCGCGTGGGCGCCCCTTCGGCCCAACGACAAGGAGACGGCCATGTCCACTCTCGAACTCACCGAACTCGACAAGCTCATCGACCGACTCGACCAGCGCGTCACCGACACCGAACTGGCCACCGACGCGGCCGAGACCCTCGCCAGCCTCGTTCTCATCTGCCTCGGCGTTTGACGGTCGGCAGCCGCCCGGCGCCCGGGAGGGGCACCCGTGGGTTGCCCACCCCGGGCGTGCAACCCCCGCGGGGGCGGGAACCCGCCCCCCGACCACGGCGCCCAC
>NZ_JBHJUW010000176.1:0-14826 GCF_042268205.1 Streptomyces sp. NPDC056160 | reverse complement strand
GGCCCGGCCTCCGTCCGCGGGGCCGGGCCGGGCGGGCTCAGGAGGCGACCTCGGCGCCCTCGGGCCGGGGGATGAAGAAGGACGCGCCGAACGCCGCCACGACGACGACCAGACCGGTGAGCATCGCCGTCACGTACCCGCCGGAGGAGTCGCTGCCCGCCGGACTGCCCGCGACCTGCACCGCGGAGAGCAGGGCGAAGCTCAGCCCCGCGCCCAGGCCGAACGCGGCCGAGACCAGTCCGGGCAGGAATCCGGGGTTCTCCTTCGGGGCGAGGACGACACCGAGCAGGTTGAGGACGATGTTGGCCACACCCGCGTACGTCACGCCGAGCAGCACCGTGCAGGCGACCATCACCGGCAGCGAGTGCACCCCGGCGAGCGCCATGACGGCGATCACCACGGCGCTGGCGGCCAGGCCCCAGCGCAGCACCCGCCGGTAGCCGAGGACCGGCGCGAGCCGCCCGGTGAACGGGCCCACCAGCCAGCCCACCAGCGCGAACGGGGTCAGGAAGACCACCGAGGCGAGGCTGGAGCCCATGCCGAAGCCCACCGTGTCGTTCTGCGCGAAGGACATCAGCACGCCGTTGACGGTGGCGAAGACGCCGATGAGGGTCAGCAGGGTGGTCAGCAGCGGGGCCCACGTGGCCCGCCGGCGCAGGTCGTCGATCCGCACCAGGGGGTGCGCCTCCCGCTTCTCCAGCCGCCAGAACACCGCGAACGCCGCCGCCGCGACGACCAGCAGGCCGATCGCCAGCGGCCAGTTCGCCGCGCCCAGCTTCTCCGCCTCGTCGACGGCGACCAGCAGGGCCACGACGCTCACCACGAGGGGTGCCGCTCCCGCCCAGTCCATGGGCGTCCCCGCCGACGGCCGGGACTCGGGGCAGCCCGCACGGACCAGGACCGCCGCGAGGACGGCGACCACCGCGATCACCCAGAAGACGCTGCGGAAGCCGTACGCGCCGGCGAGCCAGCCGCCGGCCAGCGCGTCCACGCCGGCGATGCCGCCGTTGACCGCCGCGACCATGCCCATCAGCGTGCCGAAACGCTTGGGGTCGGTGACTTCGGAGCGCAGCATCAGCAGGGAGATCTGCACGACGGGGCCGCAGGCGCCCTGCACGGCCCGCGCGATGTCGAGGACCGCGATGTTCGGGGCCAGCGCGGCGAGCACCGTCCCCGCCGCCATGAGCACCAGCATCCACAGCAGCACGCGCTTGCGGCCCACGATGTCGCTGAACCGGGGCAGGAACAGCGAGAACATCGCGGACGCGGTGAAGAACACGGTCTGCGACAGGCCGGTGTTCGCCTCGTCGGTGTGCAGCTCCCGGGCCATGGTGACCAGGGCCGGGCTGAGCATGCTGGCGTTGAGCTGGAAGGCGGTGCACGCGGCGAGCAGCGCTGTCATCAGCGCCGCGGTTCTGGCCGCCGTCTTCGCCGGCCGGGTGGTCAGGTCAGTGGTCATCGCGCCGTCTCACTTCCGGACCTGGCACAGCCGGTCGACGAGGAGGTCGGGGAAGGTGCCGTCGGTCTCCAGGACGACGACGGCGTTGGCTCCGGGCTGCTCGGGGTAGCCCCGGTACAGGCCGCGGGTGTCGGCGACCAGGGCGCCGCGGGCAGCGCCGTCGGCGGTGTCGACGGTGACGTGCACGCGGGGCGCGAGTTTCGGGATGACCTCGCCGACGGCGATGCCGGCCGCGAGCGGGTCGTGGCAGGCGGAGCCCCGGAAGGGCAGCGCCGTCTGCTCGTGGAAGGCGAAGTAGAAGTCGAGGATCTCACCGGCCAGCCTGCTCACCGGCGTACCCGCGGCGAGCAGCCGCTGCCGGTGCGCCTCGGTGAGGTTCTCCCGCATGGTCACGTCGAGCGGTACGAGGGTGAGGTCCCAGTCCGCCGCCAGGACGAGTGCGGCGGCCTCGGGATCGTTGCCGATGTTGGCCTCGGCGACCGCGCTGATGTTGCCGGGGTGGTGGACGGCGCCGCCCATCACGGTGACGTGGGAGACCAGTTCCGGCAGCCGGGGCTCCTCGCGCAGGGCCAGCGCCAGGTTGGTCAGCGGGGCGGTGGCGAGGATGTGCAGGTCGCCGCCGGCCTTCCGGGCGGTGTCGATGATGAGGTCCACGGCGTGCCGGGAGTCCGGCGCGGCGGCGGGCGCGGGCAGGTGTACGCCGCCGAGGCCGCCGTCGCCGTGCACGAAGCTCGCGTCGGCGTTCACGACGCCGCGCAGGGTGGCGTCGGCGCCGGCGGCGACGGGGACGCCGGAGCGCCCGGCGGCCTCCAGGACCTGGAGGGTGTTGAGCGCGGCACGCTCGGCGCTGGTGTTGCCCGCGACCGTGGTGACCGCGCGCAGATCGACGCCCGGGGTCTGGCACAGGTACAGCAGCGCGACGGCGTCGTCGATGCCGGTGTCGCAGTCCATGAGCAGCGGACGGGAGGCGGTGACGGACATGGCGTCTCTTTCAGGGTGCGGCGGGGGCCGACGCGAGAGAACGTCGGCCGGATGAACAAGCCCCGTTATTTGTCTGACAACTTTTGGCGAGCTGGCGAGAGGGTACGCACGCCGCCGCGGCGGACACAAGAGTGATCCCGCGCACACCGCCGGACCTCCCCTGGTGAGCCGCTCGTGCGTCGGGTCACCGTAGATGCCGCTGTGCTGCTCCGGCAGGCTCGCCCGGACGGCTTACCGGGGCACGGGCTATGGTTGACGCAACCGGAAGTCGGTGCCGCCTCAAATGTCAGACATATATCGGGAGCCTCGATGCCTCGGCAGGGAGACCGCCGCCACTCACCCCGCGTCGAGCTCTACCAGCGCATCGTCGCGGCGATCGACGACGGCACCTTCCCGCCGGGGGCCCGGCTGCCCTCCGAACCGGACCTCGCCGCGCGGCTCGGCGTCAGCCGCCCCGCGCTGCGCGAGGTGCTCATCCTGCTCCAGGAGGACGGGGTCATCACCCGCCGCCAGGGCTCCGGCAGCACCGTGAACCAACTGCCCCCCGCGCCCGGTCTGGAGCGGCTCCTGCCCGTCGAGGACCTGCTCGGCCCCGGCGCCGTACGCTGCCGGCGGCTCGCCGTCGACCTGGAGGAGCCCACCGACTTCTCCGGCTACCACCTGCGCCTGGCGCCCTCGGCGCGTGCCTGCTTCTGGGAGACGGTCGTCGACATCGACGGTGTCCCGGCGTGCTTCGCGCACGAGTGGGCGGCCGACCGCACGGATCTCGAAGCCGTCGACCCGGAGCTCGCCGCCGTGTTCGACGCCGCACCCGAGGGACCGGCGACCACCATGCTCGCGGCGTTCCTCGCCGTCGCGCCCCGGTCGATGACGGCCCGCAGCACCCTGGGCGCCACCACGCTCGGCAAGGAGCGCGGCGCGGCCACCTCCCGTCCGCCGGAGACGGCGGCGCTCATCGTCACCCAGACCGTCGCCGTGTCCGGTCGCCCGGTGCTGGCAGCCAAGTACCTGTTCCCGGCCGGCGCCCCACTGCTGCACCTGGCACCGCGCCGCTGACGACCCGGGCTGCTTTCGGGCCCGGGTCCGGTCCTCGCGGTACGGTTCGCGCGTTAGGCGTCCGCCGTCCCGTGTCCGGCTCGGGTGCCCCGGTGCTGCTGCTTCGGCGCGGCGCCGCTGCCGGCCCGGGCTGCTCCCGGGCCCGAGGCCGGTTCCTGTGTACGGTCCCTGACCGGCTCGCGGTCGAACCGGCCAGGGTCGTGGCCGTGCTCATGCCGCCCGCCGGGGCGCGGCCGTGCGCCGTACCGTTCCCGCCGGTACGGACCACGCGCGGGCGGGACTCCTCCGGCGCGGGCGTCCCGTGCCCGGCCAGGGTGTCCTGCCGCATCGGGCGCCGCGCGGCTTAACGTCCGGGACCCTCCCGTGCCCGCCGCCGACGGTACGCCCCCGGCCGATCCGGTCGACGGCCCCGTTCAGGCGTCCCGCGCCGCCCCCGTGCTCTCCCGTTCGATCAGCCGGGGCACCGGAACCCGCACCGTGCGGGCGGGGCCGCCGTCGAGCAGGGCCGTCAGCTCGCGGGCCGCCGTGCGGCCGAACTCCATGCTGTCCCGGGACAGGGCGGACAGCCATGGTCTGACCATGCGGCACAGGGCCGAGTCCTCCCAGGCCACCACCGACACGTCCGCCGGCACCGAGAAGCCCAGTTCGCTCGCGGCGGCCACGCCCGCCAGGGCCATCACGTCGTTGTCGTAGATCAGGGCCGTGGGAGGGGAGGGGGAGCCGAGGACGCGGCGGGTGACGGCGGCGCCCTCGGCGTCCGAGTAGTCGGTGGTCACCGACCGCACGTCACTCAGCCCGCGTCGCTCGGCCTCGGTGCGCAGCGTCCGGATCCGGCGTTCGGTGTGGGCGAGGCCGGCCAGGCCCGCGATGTGCGTGATGCGCCGGTGGCCGAGCCCGTGGAGCCCGTCCACCACCGAGGCCATCGCGCCGGCGTCGTCAGCCCACACCGTGGAGAGACCGGGGTGCCGTTCGTCGGGGGCACCGCCGATCACCACGGCGGGCAGGCCGAGTTCGTCGAGCAGGTCGGGGCGCGGGTCGTCGGTGCGCGGGTCGACGACGAGCACGCCGTCCACCCGGTGCTCGGCCCACCACCGGCGGTACACGTCGCACTCGTCGGGCACGTCCTCCACCACCTGGAAGAGCAGCCCGAGATGGCGCTCCGCCAGCACGTCCTGGATGCCGGAGACCAGTTGCAGGAAGAAGGAGTCCACGCCCAGCGTGTCGGCGGGCCGCGCCAGCACGAAACCGATCGTGGCGGCGCCCTCGCCGGACAGCGCGCGGGCCGCCGTGCTGGGCCGCCAGCCGAGTTGTTCGGCGACGCGGCGGACCCGGTCGCGGGTGACCTCGGAGACGCCGGGCCGGCCGTTGAGCGCGAAGGAGACGGCGCTCTCCGAGACACCGGCGCGGCGCGCGATGTCCTTCATCGTCGGACGGCGCGCCGGGGAGCGCTTGGCCGGCATGTTCCCCTCATTTCTCAGCGGTGATCGCTAAAGCGCTTGAGTGGTTGCACCCTAAAGCGCATTAGTCCTCACTGGCAAGTCCCTTCCCATACCGTCCTGACCTGCACTAATGTGACCGAGGTTGCTTTAGCAGGGCTGAATCCATTGACTTTTCACGAACTCGGCATGCATCGTCACTGCCGACACCAGCCGCCGACGCCGCAAGGGAGCCGTGTCACCGTGCCCATATCCCGCAGAGCACTTGCCGCCGCCGCCATCACCGCCCTCGTCCTGCCGTTGAGCGCCTGTGGCTCCGGCGGCGACGACGCCGGTTCGACGGACGCCTCCGGCAAGGTCGAGGGCGACATCACCTTCCAGACCTGGAACCTGCGCGCCAACTTCAAGGACTACTTCGAGGGCGTGATCGGCGACTTCGAGAAGAAGTACCCCGGCACGCACGTCAAGTGGGTGGACCAGCCCGCCGAGGGCTACCCCGACAAGATCAGCGCGGACGCGGCCGGCGGCACCCTGCCCGACGTCGTCAACGTCGCCCCGGACCTGGTCGCGCCGCTCGCCAAGGCGGGCCTCGCGATGGACCTCGACAAGGCCGCCGCCAAGTACAAGGGCGAGTACCTGCCCGGCGCCTGGGCCAGCCACCAGGTCCCCGGCCTGTCCGGCACGTACGCCTTCCCCTGGTACCTGAACACCGGCCCGCTGTTCTACAACAAGACGCTCTTCAAGCAGGCCGGCCTGGACGCCGAGAAGCCGCCGAAGACGTACGACGAACTCTTCACGGACGCCCTCCAGTTGGCGCAGAAGACCGGCGGCAAGGTCGCCACCCTCGCCAACGTGCCCACCATCGAGGACTTCGGCCGCTACGGCTCGACGCTGACGAACAAGGAAGGCACCGGCTTCGCCTTCAACGACGCCAAGGGCGTCGAACTGCTCACCAAGTACAAGCAGTTGTACGACGCCAAGGCCCTCGACCCGCAGGCCCTGACCGCCACCCCGGAGTCGACCGGCAAGAAGTTCCTCACCGGTGCCGTCGCCATGAACCCGGGCAGCGCCCTGGACCTGGACAACTTCAAGAAGCAGGCGCCGAACCTGTACAAGAACATCGGCATCACCGACCAGATCACCAGCACCGGTCACGTCAACATGTACGTGCAGGGCCTGATGGTGAACGCGAAGACCAGGAACACGCCGACCGCGGTCGCCTTCGCGCACTTCGTCACGGACGCCGAGCACCAGATGTCGTTCGCCAAGAAGGTCGCCATCTTCCCGAGCACCGCGGGCTCGCTGAACGACCCGTACTTCACCAAGGAGGACGGCACCGACGAGACCCGCGTCCGCATCGCCGCCGCCAAGTCCCTGAAGACCGCGGTCAACTACACGCCCGTGCAGTTCAGCGACCAGATGAAGACCGCGCTGCGCAACGAGGTCGCCAAGGCGCTCCAGGGCAAGCAGAGCCCCAAGGACGCGCTCGACAACGCTGTCAAGGCGTGTGACCAGCTTCTGAAGCAGCAGGGATAACGCACCATGTCCACCTCGACCGTCTCCCGGGCGCCCGCCGCGCGCCCGGACGGGCGCCCCGGCCGCCGCGCCGCAGGCCGCCCGGCGACCCGGGTACGACGCCAACTGCCCACCAGCCCCTGGCTGTTCGCGGCCCCCGGACTGCTGGTCACCGGCGCCTTCATCCTGTACCCGTTCGTCTCCACGGTGATCAACGCCTTCACCGACCGCCGCACCCTGCTCCCGGGCCACTTCGTCGGCCTCGCCAACTTCCGCGAGCTGCTGCACGACGACGCCTTCTGGATCGGCCTGCGCAACAGCACGCTGTACATGGCCGGCGTCGTCCCGGCGCTGGTGATCCTGCCGCTGCTGCTCGCCATGCTGGTGCAGAAGAACATCCCCGGCATCACCTTCTTCCGGTCAGCCTTCTACACCCCGGTCGTCGCCTCGATCGTCGTGGTCGGCCTGATCTGGGTGTGGATGCTGGACGAACGCGGCCTGGTGAACTCGCTCCTGGAGACGGTCGGGCTGGGCAAGGTCGGCTTCCTCAGCGACCAGTGGCTGCTGCTGATCAGCGCCATGGCCGTCACGGTCTGGAAGGGCCTCGGCTACTACATGATCGTCTACCTCGCGGCGCTCGCCAACGTGCCCCGCGAACTGCACGAGGCCGCCGCCGTGGACGGCGCGGGCGCGGTGCGCCGCTTCTTCACCGTCACCGTGCCCGCCGTCCGCTCCACCATGGTCCTGGTCGCCGCGCTCTCCTCGGTCGCCGCCTTCAAGGTGTTCTCCGAGGTGTACCTGATGGCCGGTCCCAGCGGCGGCCCGGCCGGCGAGGACACCACCCTCGTGATGCTCATCCAGCGCACCGGCACCGGACTGACCGGCCGTGTCGGCTACGCCTCCGCCATCTCCCTGGTCGTCTTCGTCATCACCGTGATCCTGATGCTGCTCGTCCTGCGCGCCGACCGGAAGGAGGACGCGTGAGCGCCGTGGAGACCCCGGCCGGCAAGACCCCGGCGCGCCCCCGAAAGCCCCGCCTCACCGACGAGAACGGCCGCCGCTACCGGGTGTGGGAACTGGTCCTGCGCTACGTGCTGCTGCTCGCCGTCCTCGCCCTGACCGTCGGCCCGTTCGTGTGGCAGCTGTCCACCTCGCTCAAGGGCCCCACCGAGGACATCTTCAGCTCCTCGCCGAAGTTCCTGCCCGGCCACCCCACCCTGCACAACTACGAGCGGGTCGCCGACACCATCCCGGTCTGGGACTACGCCTTCAACTCCCTCAAGGTCGCCGCCGCCAACGTCGTCACCAACTGCGTCGGCTCCGCCCTGGCCGGGTACGCCCTGGCCCGGCTGCGCTACCGCGGCCGCAGGGTGGCCACCCTCGTCTTCGTGCTGGCCATGCTCGTGCCCGCCGAGGGCATCATCATCGCCCAGTTCACGACCATGCGGGAGCTGGGCCTGAACAACACGCTCGTCGGCGTCCTGCTGCCCGGCGCCATCGCGTCCCTGAACGTGCTGCTGATGCGCAACGCCTTCCTCAACCTGCCCTACGAGATAGAGGAGGCCGCCTACGTCGACGGCGCCAACGTCTGGCAGCGGTTCCTGCGGATCGCGCTGCCGTCGGTCAAGGGCACTCTCGCCGTCGTGGCGATCTTCGCCTTCATGGGCGCCTGGGACGACTTCCTGTGGCCGCTGATCGTGCTCAGCGACCCCTCCAGGTTCACCCTGACCATCGGCCTCAACTACCTGCACGGCACCTTCGCCAACGACGAGCGGCTCGTCGCCGCCGGCACCGTCATCGCCGTGGCCCCGCTGATCGCCCTCTTCGCCTGCCTCCAGCGCTACTTCTTCCGCGGGGTCGGCGAGGGCGCCGTCAAGGGCTGACCGGGGCGGCCCCGCCCGGGCCGCCCCCGCCGCACGCCATCGCGCCTGACAGGGCCGAACACCGTACCCCCACCGCAAGGACCCCCGCATGCCTTCTGCCGTGCGCTTCGGCGTCAACTACACCCCGAGCCAGGGGTGGTTCCACCACTGGCTCGACTTCGACCTCGACTCCGTACGCGCCGACCTGGACTCCATCGCCGCGCTCGGCCTGGACCACATCCGCGTCTTCCCGCTGTGGCCCTACTTCCAGCCCGACCGCGCCCTGATCCGGCCCCGGGCCGTGGAGCAACTGGTGGACCTGGTCGACGCGGCCGGGGAACGCGGGCTCGACGTCAACGTGGACGGCCTGCAAGGACACCTGTCCAGCTTCGACTTCCTGCCCGCCTGGACCCGCACCTGGCACCGCCGCAACCTGTTCACCGACCCCGAGGTCCTCGACGGTCAGGCCACCTACCTGCGCACCCTCGCCGCAGCCCTCGCCGACCGCTCCAACTTCCTGGGCATGACCCTCGGCAACGAGGTCAACCAGTTCTCCGCCGGACCCCACCCCGACCCGGACCGGGCCACGGCCGACCAGATCGACGCCTGGCTGGAGCGCATGCTCGCCGCCTGCGAGAAGGGCGCCCCCGGCAAGCTGCACCTGCACGCCGAGTACGACGCCACCTGGTACCAGGACGACATGCCGTTCACCCCCGCCCAGGCCGCCCGGCACGGCGCTCTCACCGCCGTCCACTCCTGGGTCTTCAACGGCACCGCCCAGCGCCACGGCCGCACCTCCGTGCCCACCGAGCACCACGCCGCCTACCTGATCGAACTCAGCAAGGCCTGGGCCGGCGACCCGCACCGCCCCGTCTGGCTCCAGGAGGTCGGCGCCCCCGCCCCGCTGATCCCCGCCGAGCACGCCGCCGCCTTCACCGCGGCCACGGTGGCGAGCGCGCTGGACTGTCCCGACCTGTGGGGCATCACCTGGTGGTGCTCCCACGACGTCTCCCGCGAGCTGGCCGACTTCCCCGAACTCGAATACAGCCTCGGCCTGCTCACCAACGACCGCCGGCCCAAGGACATCGCCCGCACGCTCGCGCGCGCCGCCCGCGAGCACACCTACGCCCCGGCCCCGCGCACCACCGCCCTCGCCGTCCCCGCCGACCCGGCGGCCCGCTCCCGCTGCGCGCCCGGCGGCGACGTCTTCGAGGCGTTCTTCCGGCTGACCGCCGACGGCGCCCGCCCCACCACCGTCCTCGACACCCGGGCGGCCGACCAGGACCACCTGGCCGCCCGCGGCATCACGCACGTCGTCACGCCCGACCAGGTACTCCCCAACCCACCAGGAGGCACCCGCTCGTGAGCCAGCACCCCGCCCGACGCTCCGCCCACCCCGACGCCCGCCCCGCCCGCCGCGCCGTCCTGCTCGCCGGCGCCGCCTCGGCGTTCCTGCCCGCGCTGACCGCCCAGCCCGCCCAGGCCGCTGCGGCGGCGCCGGACGCCGGTGCCGCCCCCGGCGCCGCCGCGTCCCTCCAGCCGTACGCCTCCTACTGGTACCCCGACTCGCTGCCCGCCGGCAGTCCGGGCGCCGGCATCACCTGGCGCAGTCTGAAGGCCTGGCGCGCCGGCACGGACACCGACCTCGCCTTCAACGCGGCCTCCGTCCCGCTCGCCCCCCGCTTCACCCCGGTCCCGGCGAACGCCACCGCGCGCACCGGGCAGGCCCGCATCCAGTCCCTGGTCTCCTTCGGCCCCACCGCGGGCAACCCCTCCCAGGGTTCGGCCACCGCCGACTACTACGCCCTCACCCACTGGGCGTACCTGGACGAACTGGTCTTCTGGGGCGGCTCGTCCGGCGAGGGCCTGATCCTCGCCCCGAACGCGCCGATCGTGGACGCGGCCCACCGGCACGGCGTCCCCGTCCTCGGCAACGTCTTCCTGCCGCCCGCCGCCTACGGCGGACAGCTCCAGTGGACCCGCGACCTGGTCCAGAAGGACGCGGCAGGCCACCACCCGCTCGCCGCCCAGCTCGTCGCGGTCGCCGCCGCGTACGGCTTCGACGGCTGGTTCGTCAACGCCGAGACCGGCGGCGGCGACAGCGCGCTCGGCGCCGGCATGCTCGGCTTCGTGAGCGAGCTGAAGACACTCGCCGCCGCCCGGGGGCAGCGGGTCACCTGGTACGACGCGATGACCGTGGACGGGTCGGTGAGCTGGCAGGGCGCGCTCGACGACCGCAACCAGGCCCTCTTCCAGGCCGCGGACGACATGTTCGTCGACTTCCGCTGGAGCGCGGGCTCGCTCGCGTCGTCCGGGCGCAGGGCCGAACAGCTCGGACGCAGCCGCTACGAGCTGTGGGCGGGCGTCGACGTCGAGTCCAACGGCTCGAACACCTCCGTGGACTGGGACGCGATCGTGCCCACCGGTGCCGAGCACACCACCTCCCTCGGCCTCTACCGCCCCGAGTGGACCCGCGGCCACCTGCCCACGGGCCACACACCGGAGGCCTTCCACGCCGCCGACGACCGGTTCTGGACCGGCCGCTCCCTCGACCCGTCGCGCCCCGACCCCGCCGACACCTGGCGGGCACCCGCCGTGTCCGTGGCCGACCGGTCCACGGTCACCGCACTGCCCTTCGCCAGCGTCTTCAACACCGGACACGGACTGCGCTGGTACGAGCGGGGCGAGGTCGCCTCCGACACCCCCTGGAACCACCTCGGCCTCCAGGACCGGCTGCCCTCGCGGCGCTGGAGCGTGCGCACCGACGGGCAGCGGCCCGCCGTCTCCTTCGACTTCGCGGACGCCTGGCACGGCGGCAGCAGCGTCCTGGTTGAGGGTGCGCTCGACCGGCCCGCCGTCGTGGACCTGTACGCCACGCGGCTGCCGCTCGGCCGCAACACCGTCGTCGAACTCACCCACCGCGCCGACGCGGGCGACGTACGGGTCGAGCTGGCCGTGGCGAGTGCCGAGCCGGACGCGGCCGGGGCGGCGCCGCCGTACACGTACCTGCCGCTGCCGGCCGGGAACGGCAAGGGCTGGCGGACCACGGCCGTACGGCTCACCGGCCGCTCCGGCACCGTGCACGCCCTCGGGGTGCGGCTCACCAGCACCGGCGGCGGCCCGGTGCGCTGGCGGCTCGGTGCCCTCGCCGTCCGGGACAAGGCCGCCACCCCGGCCGCCCCGGACAAGGCCCGCGTCACCGCCGCCGCGGGCGGCGACCTCCGTCTGGCCTGGCACCACCGGGCACCGGGAACGGTCCGCCACTACACGGTGCACCGCGTCCTGCCCGACGGCAGCCGCCGCTTCCTCGGCGCCACCGGGCAGCGGGCCCACTTCGTCACCGGCCTGACTCCCGCCCCGCGAGAGCGCGCCGTACGGTTCGAGGTACGGGCGGTGGGAGAGCTGTACACCTCCTCGGCCGCCGCCACCGTCACCCATCCCTGGTAACCACCCGCCGATCCACCCACCCGAGCACGACCTACGGAGCATTCCGCATGCATGACGACCGCAGCCTGGTCGAAGCCCGCCTCAAGCGCGTCCTCGACGAGCGCATCCGCCCCGCCGTGTACCCCGAGTCCGTCCCGCTGGACGTCGCGGTGTGGCACGCGCCCGGCGAGCCCGTGCCGGTGGCCGAGGGCCTGGCCGCCGCGCCCGAGCCGATCGAGGTGGGCGCCCGCTGGGGTGCTCCGTGGGGCACCAGCTGGTTCCAGGTGACCGGCACCGTGCCCGAGGCGTGGGCCGGCCGGACCGTCGAGGCCCTGCTCGACCTCGGCTTCGACGAGAACATGCCCGGCTTCCAGTGCGAGGGCCTGGTCTACCGGCCCGACGGCACCCCGGTGAAGGGCCTCAACCCGCGCAACCAGTGGGTGAGGATCGGCGCCCCCGCCGCGGGCGGCGAGGAGGTGCGCCTGCACATCGAGGCCGCCTCCAACCCCGTCATCCTCGACTACCACCCCTTCCTGCCCACCCGGCTCGGCGACAAGGAGACCGCCGGCAGCGACCCGCAGTACACGCTGACGCGGATGGACCTCGCCGTCTTCGACGAGACCGTCTGGCAGCTGGTCATCGACCTTGAGGTGCTCGGCGAGCTGATGGCCGAGCTGCCGGCCGACTCCCAGCGCCGCTACGAGATCCTGCGCGCCGTGGACCGGGCCCTCGACCTGGTCGACCTCCAGGACGTGAACGGCACCGCCGAGCGCGCCCGCGCCCAGCTCGCCGGCGTCCTCGCCGCGCCCGCCGTGCCCTCCGCGCACCGCATCAGCGCGGTCGGCCACGCGCACATCGACTCGGCGTGGCTGTGGCCGCTGCGCGAGACCGTGCGCAAGGTGGCCCGTACGACGTCCAACATGACCGCCCTGCTGGAGGACGAGCCCGACTTCGTCTTCGCCATGTCCCAGGCGCAGCAGTGGGCCTGGATCAAGGAGCACCGGCCCGAGGTGTGGGCTCGGGTCAAGAAGGCGGTCGCGGACGGGCGGTTCGTGCCGGCGGGCGGCATGTGGGTGGAGTCCGACACCAACATGCCCGGCTCGGAGGCCATGGCCCGCCAGTTCGTGCACGGCAAGCGGTTCTTCCTCGACGAGTTCGGCGTCGAGAACGACGAGGCGTGGCTGCCCGACACCTTCGGGTTCGCCGCGGGCCTGCCCCAGATCATCAAGGCGGCCGGCTCCAAGCGGCTGCTGACGCAGAAGATCTCCTGGTCGCAGACGAACAAGTTCCCGCACCACACCTTCCAGTGGGAGGGCATCGACGGCACCCGTATCTTCACGCACTTCCCGCCCGTCGACACCTACAACTGCTCCATGAAGGGCAGCGAGATCGCGCACGCGGCCCGCAACTTCAAGGACAAGGGCGTCGCCCGGCACTCGCTGGCGCCCACCGGCTGGGGCGACGGCGGCGGCGGCACCACGCGCGAGATGGTGGCCAAGGCCGCCCGCCTGCGCGACCTCGAAGGCTCCGCGCAGGTCGTGTGGGAGACCCCCGAGGCCTTCTTCGACAAGGCCGAGGCCGAGTACCCCGAACCGCCCGTCTGGGTCGGCGAGCTGTACCTGGAGCTGCACCGCGCCACCCTCACCAGCCAGGCCAAGACCAAGCAGGGCAACCGGCGCAGCGAACACCTGCTGCGCGAGGCGGAGTTGTGGGCGGCGACGGCGGCCGTGCGCGCCGGGTTCCCCTACCCGTACGAGGACCTGGACCGGATCTGGAAGACGGTCCTGCTCCACCAGTTCCACGACATCCTGCCCGGCTCGTCCATCGCCTGGGTGCACCGCGAGGCACGCGCCACCTACGACCGGGTCGCCGCCGAGCTGGACGCGATCATCGACGGCGCCCAGCGCGCCCTGGCCGGCGAGGGCACGGCGCCGCTCGTCTTCAACGCGGCCCCGCACACCCGCGCCGGGGTCCCGGCGGGCGGCGCCGCCGCCCGGGCCGCCGAGGGAGAGACCCGGATCACCCCGCGCGCGGGCGGCGGTCACGTCCTGGACAACGGCCTGCTGCGCGTCGAGATCGACGAGCGGGGCCTGGTCGTCTCGGCGTACGACATCGAGGCCGACCGCGAGAGCGTCGCCCCCGGCCGGGCCGCGAACCTCCTCCAGCTGCACCCCGACTTCCCCAACATGTGGGACGCCTGGGACGTGGACGAGTTCTACCGCAACACCGTGACCGACCTGACGGACGCGGACTCGGTCACCGCGGGCGAGGACGGCACCTCGGTGCGGATCGTCCGCTCCTTCGGCTCCTCCCGCGTGACCCAGGTCCTGTCGCTGGCGGCGGGGGAGCGGCGGCTCGTCGTGGACACGGAGGTCGACTGGCACGAGACGGAGAAGTTCCTCAAGCTGGCCTTCCCGCTGGACGTGCACGCCGAACGGTACGCTTCCGAGACCCAGTTCGGTCACTTCCACCGGCCCACCCACACCAACACCTCGTGGGAGGCGGCCAAGTTCGAGGCCTGCAACCACCGGTTCGTGCACGTCGCCGAGCCCGGGTGGGGTGTCGCGCTCGTCAACGACTCGACGTACGGCCACGACGTGACCCGGGCCGTCCGCACCGACGGCGACCTGGGCACGACCACCACCGTCCGGGTGTCGCTGCTGCGCGCGCCGCGCTTCCCCGACCCGGAGACCGACCAGGGCGTCCACCGCTTCCGGCACGCCCTGGTGCCCGGCGCGGACATCGCCGACGCGGTGCGCGAGGGCTGGCGGATCAACGTCCCCGAGCGCCGGCTGACCGGCGCCGGGGAGGTCGCCCCGCTGGTGGGCGTCGACGACGACGCGGTCGTCGTGACGGCGGTGAAGCTGGCCGACGACGGCAGCGGTGACGTGGTCGTCCGCTTCCACGAGGCCCACGGCGGCCGGGCCCGGGCCACGCTGACGGCCGGCTTCGAGGTCGCCGACGCGACGGTCACGGACCTGCTGGAGCGGCCCCTGGCCGACGCGGCGCCCGTGGAGCGCGAGGGCGGCCGGGTCGCGGTCCGGCTGCGCCCGTTCGAGCTGGTGACGCTGCGGCTGCGGCGCGCCTGATC
>NZ_JBHJUW010000175.1:0-14873 GCF_042268205.1 Streptomyces sp. NPDC056160 | reverse complement strand
GCGCCCGTCCTGCTGCTGTGAGCCGGTGCTCGCACCTGTGCCCGCCGCGGCGCCCGGCGCTCACCCGCGGCCGCGTCGGTGCTCACCGGGTCAGCGGCGGGCGCTGCTCTCGCGGGGCGTCGCCCGGCTCGTCGTCCCTGATCACCTCGCCCTGGACGACCTTGCCGTCGGGGCGGTGGATACGGACCTGCTGAAAGGCGTCCCCCAGGGTGCCCGGGGCGGCCGCGCGCAGTCTGCGGTCGACCGTGCGCTCGGCGAACCGGCCCACGGCACGCTGGACCGGCGGTATCAGCAGCAGCAGACCCACCGCGTCCGAGATCATGCCGGGGATCATCAGCAGCAGGCCGCCCAGCATCATCAGGCCGTTGCCGCCGCGCCGGGTGGAGGGGGTGGCGCCGCGCTGCAGCGCCTCGTTGAGGTTCTGGAAGGCACGGCGGCCCGCTCGCTTGATCACGACGGCACCGAGTACGAAGGCGGCGACCAGCAGAAGGAACACGGTGAACCCGCCGGCCGCGCCGGCCACCAGCGTCAGCAGCCAGATCTCCAGCACCAGCCACACGGCGACGGCGAGCGGCAGGAACCTGCGCAACCGCGAGGGCCGGGGCCTGGTGGAGGGTGAAGAGGTCGGAGCGCCTGTCGTCATACTCCCAGTGTGCCTGGGCGCGGCTCAGCACGGGATAAGAGGGTGCCCGCCGCCCCCGGGCAGCGATCGCGCGCCTGCCGCACGGGCGGTGGACGCCACGGGTGACGGCTGCGGGACCGGGGCGACGGGAGCGACGCTACGGCTGCGGCTTGCCGCCCCTGCCGGTGAGCTTGGTCACCCGCTCCCCCACGCCCCAGGAGGTGACCCGCCACAGCGCCTCCGCGACGATGTCCCGGCTCATCTTGGAGTCGCCGAGTTCCCGCTCCACGAACGTGATCGGCACCTCGACCACGTGGAAGCCGGCCTTGATCGCGCGCCGGGCCAGGTCGACCTGGAAGCAGTACCCCTGCGAGGCGACCTCGTCCAGGCCCAGGCCCTCCAGGGTCTCGCGCCGGAAAGCCCGGTAGCCGCCGGTCACGTCGCGGATCGGCACGTCGAGCATGAGGCGCGAGTAGGTGCTGCCGCCGCGGGAGAGGAACTCGCGGGACCTGGGCCAGTTGACCACGCGGCCGCCCGGCACCCAGCGGGAACCGAGGACCAGGTCGGCGCCTTTGAGGGCGGTCAGCAGGCGCGGAAGCTCCTCGGGCTGGTGCGAGCCGTCGGCGTCCATCTCGACCAGCACGCCGTAGTCGCGCTCCAGACCCCAGCGGAAGCCCGCCAGGTAGGCGGCGCCCAGGCCCTCCTTGCCCTTGCGGTGCAGTACGTGGACGTGCCCGTCCTCGCCGGCCAGTTCGTCGGCCAGCTTGCCGGTGCCGTCGGGGCTGTTGTCGTCGGCCACGAGGACGTGCGCCTCGGGGACGGCCTTGCGCACCCGGCCCACGATCGTCGTGATGTTCTCCGCCTCGTTGTAGGTCGGAATGATCACCAACGCCGTGCCGAGCGGACCGAACCGCCTCTCCTGAGACCCCGCCGCGAGGCTACCGTCGCCGTGGTTCACTACTGCCCCTTCATGTCCGTACGCAGGGGACCACCATAGTGGCCAGGGCCTGCGGGGATGTGACACCACGTTCGTTCGGTGGTGTCGATTCGACGAGAGCTGGGTAAGAAAGCTCTTTTCGGAATGGGGGCCCGGTGCCCTTCGGGCCGACCTGGTACCCGCTGGCTGCGGATCGACCGAAAGCCGTTGTCTACTGAGCGACCGGGCCCCACCCGGGTCACACCCTGCCGACCGTCCGGAACCTTCCCCCGCCGACGCGGACGCTGAGCCTGGCTCCCAGTGACGGTGACCCGGTGCGGCACACCGTCCCTGACCCAGCGGCACTGCGACGCGGGTACGGAAGTTCCCCGGTCGGGCGTCCGGTGGTGGACCCGGCAGAACCTACCGGCCCCCTGCCGTCGCCTGTCAAACACCGCCCCGGCCTGCCGCGACGCCCGGCACCGCCCGGCCGGTGCCGAGGATGCGCAGGTCGCGCGAGCGGGCGGCGGGCCGTCGCCGCCGCCGCGCCGTACCGGGAGATCACTCGCCCGGCCGTACGAAGACGGTCCGGCCGCCCACCACGGTCCGCAGGCAGACGGGCAGGTCACGGCCCTCGCCCAGGTCGGGCAGGCCGGGGGTGCCGGAGCGCGGGTCGGTCGACCAGCGCGCGACGCGGTCGTCGGGGGCCTGCACGACCAGCTCGCCGGTGCGCCACAGGGCGTAGTCCGCGGGGGCGCCGGGCACCAGGACGCCGGCGTCGTCGCGCCCGACGGCCCGCCAGCCGCCCCGGGTGTGGGCGGTGAACGCGGCCCGCACGGAGACCCGGTGCTCAGGGGTGCGGTGGAGGGCCGCCGCGCGAACCGTGCCCCACGGGTCCAGGGGCGTGACGGGGCTGTCGGAGCCCAGGGCGAGCGGGACACCGGCGCGCAGCAGCGCCGCGAAGGGGTTCAGCGTCCGGGCCCGCTCGACGCCGAGCCGCTGGGCGTACATGCCGTCCTCGCCGCCCCACAGCGCGTCGAACGCCGGCTGCACGGACGCGGTCAGGCCCAGCTCGGCGAAGGCCGCGACGGTCTCGGGGGTGAGCATCTCGGCGTGTTCGACGCGGTGCCGGGCGGCCCGGATCCGGGCCAGGCCCACCTTGTCGGCGGCGGCCCGCACCCCCTCGACGACGGTGGTGACCGCGGCGTCGCCGATGGCGTGGAAGCCGGCCTGGAGGCCGGCCTCGGTGCAGGCGGTGACGTGGGAGGCGACGGCGTCCGCGTCGAGGTAGGCGGTGCCGGTGTGGCCGGCGTCGGCGTACGGGGTGTGCAGGCAGGCGGTGTGCGAGCCGATGGAACCGTCGACGAAGAGGTCTCCGGCCGCGCCGCGCGCCCCCAGCCGCCGTGCCTTGTCGACGTCCGCCTCGGCCCAGTAGCCGACGACACGCGGCCCCGGTTCCTCTGCGGCGAGCCGCAGCAGGCCCGTGAAGTCGTCCTCGGAGGAGATGTCCGGGCCGCCGCACTCGTGCACCGAGCCGATGCCCAGGGAGGCGGCCCGGGCCAGCGCGGCACGCTGGGCCTCGACGCGCTGGGCGGGCGTGACGGCACCGAACGCGGCGGCCCGCACCGCGTGGTGGGCGTCGGCGGTCAGCGGGCCGTCCAGGGGCCGCCCGATGCCGGGGACGAGGTCGAGCAGGGCCGTGGTGACGACCGCGGAGTGGACGTCGATCCGGCTCAGGTAGAGCGGACGCCCGCCGGTGGCCCCGTCGAGTTCCGCGCGCGTCGGGGGGCGGCCTCCGGGCCAGCGGGCGGCGTCCCAGCCGTGGCCGAGGAGGACCCGGTCGTCCGGGCGCGCGGCGGCGAAGTCCCGCACCCTGGCCAGGGCCGATTCCAGGGACGGTGCGTCGGAGAGGTCGAGGCCGGTGAGCGCGAGGCCGGTGGCCGTGGTGTGTACGTGGGCGTCGGTGAACGCCGGGGTGACCAGGGCGCCGTCCAGGTCGACGACCTCGTCGACGCCGTCCGCGAAGGCGTCGGCCGCGCCCTCGGAACCGACCCAGGCGACATGGCCCGCCTCGACGACCATCGCGGTGGCGAACGGGTCGGCGGGACTGTGGACCTCGCCGCGGCGGAGAAGGACGGTCTGCGGTTCGGCGGTGCGCTCACTCATGGACACCAGTCTCCCGCCTCGCCCGCCGGGACCGGCACGCAGGGCACGGCTGACGCGGGTGGTACGACGGCCGGGCGCCTGCCCGGTGCCGCGACGCGGGGCGGGGCCGCCCGCCGCCCGGTCAGCCGGCCGTCAGATGCGCGGCGGGCGAGCCTCGTACGGGGTGGACAGGACCACCGTCGTCCGGGTGGACACCCCCGCCAGGGTCCGCACGCGGGCCAGCAGCTCCTCCAGCTCGTGCGGCGTGGCGACGCGCACCTTGAGGATGTAGTTCTCGTCCCCGGCCACGCTGTGGCAGGCCTCGATCTCGGGTACGCCGGCCAGGCGGTCCGCGATGTCGTCGGGGGCGCTGGGGTCGAAGGGTTTGACCGAGATGAAGGCGGTCATGGGCAGCCCCACGGCCTCGGCGTCGACGACCGCGGCGTACCCGCGGATGACGCCACGCTGCTCCAGCCGCCGCACCCGCTGGTGCACGGCCGACGTGGACAGGCCCGTGGCCTTGCCCAGGTCGGTGTAGCTCATCCGCCCGTCCTTGACGAGCAGCTGCACGATCTGTCGGTCCAGCTCCTCCATGGCGCAAGAACCTACAGTGCGCTTGATCGCCTCGGATACCTCGGCGGCCGGGTCGTGCCCCGTTCGTCCGGAGCCCGGCGGTGTCCCGTCGGCCGACCGGGGGACAAACCGGTCGCGACGGGCACCTGCGAGCGGCATGTGACCAACGCCACAACACCCGGCCGCCCTTCGTGATGTTCCCGTGATTACCGCCGAGACCGGACGGGAAGTGCTTGCTGTGGTCGAGGCCGCAGCGCCTTCACGGCCCAGCCTTAGGGGGAGAAACCCATGCAGAGTCTCAAGCGCCCTGGTCGTTCCGTGCCCAAGCGGCAGCAGCCGGCCGTCGAGCCCCAGCCGGAGGGCGTCGAACCGGACGAGTTCGGCGAGGAGCCCGACGCCTACGACACCTTCGAGATGTTCCGGGTGATCTGCCCGGAGTGCGCGCAGCCCATCGCCCTGCTGGCGGACGAGGAGATCCTGCCGGAGCACGCGCTGTGCGCCTCGCCGTGGAACCCGTTCGGGCTCACCGTGTGCGCCGGCACCGGGCTCAAGGCCACCGACGCCCGGCCCGCGGACGAGTTCGCCGGTCCGCAGGAGCAGCAGACCGCCCTGCTGCTGACGCTGCCGCAGGGGCTCGACTGGCGGATGCAGCCCTTCTCGCACGTCGGCGGCCCGGGCTCGCGCCCGATGCGCGTACCGGCGATGCGCCGCCAGGCCGCCTGACCACCCGCCCGGCCGCTCCGCCCGCCCGCCTCGGGCACCCGCCCGCCTCGGGCACCCCGTCCGCACCATGGCGCACCGGCGCCGTGACGCGGAACCGGCGCGCCCGGGCGTGCCGGCGGGCACGGACGGCTCCCGACGCCGGACAGCCGGTGGGAGTACGGAAATCGGCGGCCCTCGGGTCTTCCCGCTGCCCGGGCCGCGGGCCGGGCCGGACGTCGCTGGACTCACGCTCGATTCCGCGCGGCGGTGACCTGTCCGCCCTGCGGCGCGTTGCCCGGGTATGACCCCCATGCCTCCGGCAGCCGGGCGTCGGCGTCGCATCTTCGTGCCGCCGCCCGCGGAACTGGTTCCCCCCGCCCCGCCGCAGCTCCCGGACCCGCCGATCTACCGCGACCTGGTGCGCACGTGGGCCGACCGGGGCCGCACGCTGCCGGGGCGCCACGACCCGGAGTGGGTCCGGCTGGCGGCGCCCCTGTTCGGCCTCGCGCAGTTCAGCGGGTCTCGGGACCCGCGACGTGACGGGCGATGACCATGCGCTGGATCTGGTTGGTGCCCTCGACGATCTGCAGCACCTTGGCCTCCCGCAGGTAGCGTTCGACAGGGAAGTCCGCGGTGTAGCCGTACCCGCCGAGCACCTGGACGGCGTCGGTCGTGACCTTCATGGCCGCGTCCGTGCAGAACAGCTTGGCCATGGCCGCCTGCCGCGCGAACGGCCGCCCGGCGTCGCGCAGCCGCGCCGCCGCCAGGTACAGCGAGCGGCCCGCCTCGATCTGCGTCGCCATGTCGGCGAGCATGAAACGCAGCCCCTGGAAGTCGGCGATCGGCCGCCCGAACTGCCGCCGGTCGGTGGCGTAGGCGACCGCCTCGTCCAGCGCCGCCTGGGCGAGGCCTATGGCGCACGCGGCGATGCCGAGCCGTCCCGAGTCGAGGGCGGCCAGCGCGATGGTGAAGCCCTGGCCCTCCTCGCCGAGCCGCCTCTCGTCCCGGACCCGCACGCCGTCGAGGTGGAGCTGCGCGGTCGGTGAGCCCTTGAGGCCCATCTTCTTCTCCGGTGCCGCGGCACTCAGCCCCTCGGCGTCGCCCGGCACCAGGAAGGCGGTGATCCCGCGCGGGCCCTCCTGGCCGGTGCGGGCCATGACCGTGTAGAAGTCGGCGATCCCGCCGTGGGTGATCCAGGACTTGGTGCCGCTGATCACCCAGTCGTCGCCGTCCCGGACAGCCTTGGTGCGCAGCGAGGCCGCGTCGGAGCCGGAGGAGGGCTCGGACAGGGCGTAGGCGCCGAGCAGTCCGCCGCCGAGCATGGCGGGCAGGTGCTCGGCCCGCTGCTCCTTGGTGCCGTACGCGGCGAGCCCGTAGGCGGCCAGGGTGTGCACGCTGAGGCCGAGCCCCACGGTGAGGCGGGTCGCCGCCAGTTCCTCCAGGACCTGGAGGTACACCTCGTACGGCTGGTCGCCGCCGCCGTACTCGGACTCGTAGGGCAGGCCGAGCAGTCCGGAGCGGGACAGCAGGGTGAAGACCTCGCGCGGGAAGCGTCCGGCGTCCTCCTCCTCGGCCGCCTTCGGGGCGATCTCGTGCTGCGCGATGTCGCGGACGAGCGAGATCAGGTCCCGGGCCTCGTCCGTGGGCAGTTGCCGGTCCACCGGCTGCGGGGCGCGGTCGGGCATGGCGACGCTCTCCTCCCTGTCGGGCACTGGCGGACAGGCACCCTGTGGGGCGGCTCCGCCGGGGCTTCCTCGGCGCCGGCCGATGCTCGCCCTCCCGGGTCGCGGAAGCGGCTGACCAGCGACTGTGCGCTGTGAGTATGCCCGATCACAGGCATGGAGTCACCGGTTAACGACCGCTTACTTCAAGAAAGGGTGAACCCGTGCGCCGGAGGCCTTCGGTCAGCGGTCCCCGGCGCCGGGCCGGCCGTCCCCACGGGGCAGGTGCGGGGGCCGTGCGCGCGGGGTCGATCCCCTCGATCGCGCGGAGCGTCCCGGCCACGGTCCGCACGAGGACGTTCGCGCCCGGGTGTGCCGAAAGAGCCCGGGGCGGTCTGCCGCAGGCGCCCTCGGCGACGGCCTCGGAACGCCGTCGCGGGTCCAGGGCCGGGGTCCGGGTCGCGTCGGTGCCGGGGCCGGGTCAGCTCACAGGAGCCCGAGCTGGGCCACGAGCATCGCGATCACCACGACGAGGGTCCAGCCGAGGACGTGCTCCAGGACCTTGGGACCGTCGCCGTCGTCGCGGGGGCCTCCCGTGCGGACGCGGGCGGGGGTGGCGGTGGCCGGGGGAGCGGTCATGGTCTCTCGCAGGGTCGGACGTGCGGTGTGGACTCCCCCACGGGCGCCCCGCGCCCGCCGCTGTCCACCTTGCCACCGGCGACGGCCCGCGCGGCGGAGAGCTTGGTCACAGGCGGGACCCCGGTCGCCCGGGGACCCGCCCGCGGTCCTCCCCTCCGCTCCGCTCAGCGCACGCCCACCGCGGCGAGCGCCATGCGCTGGTGGGGGGTGGGGTGCGCCGGGAAGTACAGGTAGCAGATGCCGCCGCTGCCCGAGGCGACCTTGCCGGAGGCGTTGTACCGCTTGGTCCTGAGCCAGATGTTCTCGAACTCCCGGCGCCGGTACACGCGCCGGACGGCCTCGTCGCCCGGCGAGGCGGGGTCGTTGGCGATCACGTCCCCGTCGGCCGTGAAGCCGATGACCGTCATCAGGTGGCCGGAGGTGCCGTAGCCGGCGCCGGTCAGCTCGGTCTTGAGGAAGGACTGCGACGTTATGGCCGGGATGCCGGCCGCGATCAGCCTCTCCACGTCGGTGAGCGAGCCGAGCCGGGTCACCACCCCTTGCAGATCCTTGAAGGTGGCCGCGTACGCCGCGTTGAACGGCCAGTTGCCGCAGCCCGCGTACTGGTAGTCGTACGTGTACCGGGCGGCGTTGCACACCTGCGGGTCGGCGTAGGACGGGTCGACCCACGACAGCTGGGCGGGGGTGAGCCGGCCGCCCCAGTACTCGACGATCATCTGCGAGGAGGTGGGGCTGCACCAAGCCTCGCCGCCGTTGTCGTACTGGGGGTACTGGCCTGCGTGGATCTCCTGCGAGTAACGCGGAACGGTCAGTTCCGCACCCACCTGCCCGGGCGTGGACGCGGGCACGGTGAAGCGGTCGGGGATGTCGGAGCCCATCGCGCCGAGCCGCCAGACGGTGGGTGTGAGCCGGGTGCCGGGCGTGCGGTAGAGGGTGAGGCGCAGCCGGTACGCGGCCAGGCGCAGGCCCGAGGCCGGGTCGTCCACGGCGAAGGTGTCCGTGGAGATCGCGCTGCGGCCGTCACCCTGGCCGTCGAGGGAGGTGCGCCTGATGTCCTGGTCACCGGCGGCCCAGCGGCCCATCACGTACCAGGGTGTGTCGGTGCCGTCCGAGTACGTGCCCCGCAGCTCCACCTGGAGCCAGGTGCCGGCCGGGGTGTGCGCGTTCCAGGAGGCGACCGCCTCGGTGGCGGGGACGGGGAGGCGGTGGACCGGGCCGGTCCAGGTGGCGTACTCCCATGAGGCGGTGGTGCCGGTGTGCGGGTCGGTGTACTCGGTGGTGCCCGCCGCAGCGGTGATCTCCAGGCCCGGGCGGGCGCCGGACACCGCGCGGGTGCCGTGGTGGGTGCCGCCGCGCCAGTCGGTGTACGTGGTCCAGGCGCGGTTGTCGACCGGTCGGGCCTGCCTGCGCCGGGCGGCGAGGTCGCCCGGGTGCGGGGCGCCGGCGGGGTCGGTGGTCCGTCCGGCGGCGGCAGCGGCCGGGGCCGGTCCGCACGCCACGGCGACGACCGCGGCGGCGAGGACGGATCTGCGGGTGGGCTTTTCGGGTCCGCTCATGGGTGGAAGACCCCCAGGTGTCCGAGTCGGTACGGGTGGCCGGTCCGTGCACGGCAATGCGCCCACTATGGCCGCGGCGCCCCGCGCCTGCCAGCACTTCGCCGCACGCCACGCCCAGCAATATTGGTCTCCACCACTGGCGTGATCCGGGCAGCGGCGGCCCCTTCGCGGGACTGCCCCCGCCCCCTCGTGGACCCCCGCACGACCGGACCCGGATCAGATGAGGTCCATCGCCGCGACCTCGTCCGGGCGGCCGTAGCTGACCGGGCCCTGGAAGCGGCGGCGGGCCGTGGCGAACCACCAGACCGTGGCGACCAGCAGGACCACGGCCAGGGCGATGGGGGCGTAGTTGAACGAGTCGGCGGTGATCGGCGAGGCCTGCGGGAGCATGAACAGCACGCTGCTCAGCACGATCCAGCTGACCGCCACGACGCCGATCGGCCGGCCCCAGCGGCCCAGGTGCCACGGGCCCCGCTGGAACTCGTCGCCCAGCCGAAGCCTGAGCAGGATCGGGACGGCGTAGGCGAGGAAGAGCCCGACGACGTTGACGCTGACGATGGCGGTGAACGCCGTGTGGGACCACCAGCCGGGCAGGATCAGCGCCAGCGAACAGGCGACCGCCAGCCAGACCGCCTTGACGGGTGTGCGGGTGCGCGGCGAGACCGAGTGCCACCAGCGGGAGCCGGGCATGGCGCCGTCCCGGGAGAAGGCGAAGATCTGCCGGGTGTTGCTGGTGAGGTTGGCCAGGCCGCAGAAGAGCATGGCCCCGATCACGATCAGCAGGAGGGCTTTCGCCGCGCCCAGGCCGAGTGCGTCGATGAGGATCTGGACGGGGGGTGCGTCCGCGCCCGCCACGTGCGCGTAGTCGCGAATGCTGTAGACGAGGGCCAGCATGAGGATCAGACCTGTGACGGCCGAATAGCCGATGGCGCGGACGATGCCCCGGGGCGCGTTGACGGTCGCCCGGACCGTTTCCTCGGACATGTGGAAGCTGCCGTCGAAGCCGGTGAAGGTCCAGCTGGTGACCAGCAGGCCGAGCAGGCCGCCGTAAAGTCCGCTCGTGAAACCGGTGTTGTTCGCGAAATGCGTGACGAACGACACCGGACGGTGATCGTCGGGAACGGCGACCAACGCGGTGACGATGACCACCATCCCGACCAGCAACCACCACACGGAGATCCGGTTCAGGACCGCCACCAGCTGGACCGTGTAGGTGTTGGCCAGTCCCTGGAGCACGATGATGAGCGCGGTGATCAGCACCGTCTGGTGCGCGGTGGGCCGGTAGGAGGACCACTGGAGGGCGACGAAGGCCTGGATGAAGGTGGCCGCCGCGTACCCGGTGGCCGCGGTGCCCCCCACCTGGCCGACGAAGTTCAGCCAGCCCGTGTACCAGGACCACGCCCCCTTGTGCCGTTTGGCGAGTTTCCCCGCGGAGAAATACAGCGCACCGCTCGTCGGATAGGCGGAGGCCACCTCGCCCATGGCGGCGCCGACGAACAGCACCATGACGGAGACGCCGATCCAGCCGAATACGAGAATGCGGGGCCCGCCCGCGTTCATGCCGAATCCGAAGGAGGAGAAGATTCCCGAGACGATGTTGATGATGGTGAAGGAGATCGCGAAATTGTCGAACGCCTTGAAACGCCGGGTGAGTTTCCTCGGATAACCCATCGCGTGCAGGGTCGCGTCGTCGTCGAGCGCGCTCGGGGCGGCGATGCCGCGCGTTCTGGCGCGCGGTGGCTGTATCCGTTCCGACACGGGTCGGCCTTTCTCTCGTGGGGGGCGTGCGAGGGTCAGGGGGACGGCGGCACCGGCAGGCCGCAGGCGCGGCGTGCCCGGGACAGCTGCTCCACGGGGTCGCCGAAGACGCACCACGGCATCCGGGAGGCGTAGGGACCCATGGCGGTCAGGACCGCCCGGGCCTCGAACTCGCACCCGGCCAGGACCAGCGCATGGGCCAGATAGGCCAGGTCGAGCACCGGCGTGAACCGGTGACCGGCCACCACGGGAAGCCAGTTCCGGTAGATCGCCAGGGCGGCGGAGCGCCACTGGGGCTGCTCCCAGACCCGGTCCGCGAGCGACTGGGAGGGGTCGTAGCTCTCCACCAGGGCGACCAGCGGCAGCAGTCGCAGCGCGGAGTCGGCGGGCGCGCGCTGGCTGAGGAAGGCGGCGACGTCCCAGGCCGCGTTGACGGAACCGCCGTGCCGGGTGAAGAAGAAGGCCAGAAATCGGTGGTGGGCCTCGCGGTGCCAGGGGTCCAGGGACAGGATGTGCGCGAACAGCCGCCAGGGGCCGGGCGGGGCGGTGAGCAGCCCCTGCGGTGCCGGCTCGCGCAGCCGGTGCAGCCTGGCCATGGTCAGCTTGGCCGCCCAGGGCGTCGGGTCGGCGGGGTCCACCGCCGAGGCCCGTTCGCAGGCGGACAGCGCTATCCGCTCCAGCGCGGCGGCCCGCTCGTCGCGGGCGTCGGCAGCTCTCAGCGCCCGGTGCACCGCCACCCGCGCCCACACCAGGGCCGATTCGGGGCCGGGTTCCTCGGCCAGCCAGCGTTCGGCGAGGTCGGAGTCGGCGGCCTCCGAGGCCAGCACCAGGGAACGGTGGGCCCGTAGCGCGAAGTCACCGCGCGTCTCGGCGAGGGCGGCGCGGGCGCTCGCCCAGCGGCCGGCCCGGATGTCGACGCAGACGCTCGCGAGGACACGGTCGTCCGCCGCCGGGTGCCAGACGTACTGCCCCTCGAATAACCCAGCGGCCATCTTCCCCCTGTCCGTCACCGCACGACTCCTCACAGTGCGCTCCCGGCACTTTACTCACCCCAGGGACAACCGGAACGCGGTTTTCGACATGTTCGGGTGGTGATTCAAGGGGTGCTTAGCGGGAGTCGGGGGTGCCGGGGCAGACGTTCGGCCGGATGTTCCGGTGGGTGTTCACCGGGGCGGCCACGCACACGCCCGGTATGACCGGTCACTAGAATGTTCCCGCGAAATATGCCGTCAGATCAGTACCCGCACCCGCACCGCCATCGCCACTCCACCCTCGCCCGTGCTCGTCGTTCACTCCGGGACCCGCCATTCACACCCTCGCCGGCCTGCTGCGCCGCCTTCCGCCGTCCTGCGGCCCCGTCCGCCTGGTCGCCGTCGACGGGCACGCCGGCTCCGGGAAGTCCACCTTCGCCGCCCGCCTGGCCGCGGCGCTCGGCGACGCACCCGTCCTGCACCTGGACGACATCGCGAGCCACGAGGAACTGTTCGCCTGGGACGGACGGCTGCTGGCGGAGGTGGTGGAGCCGCTCGCCCGAGGCGCCACGGCGCACTACGCGCCGTACGACTGGCGGGCCCGCCGCTTCGGCCCCGCCCGGCGCGCGCTGCCGCCGGCGCCGGTCGTCCTGGTCGAGGGTGTGGGCGCGGGCCGCCGGGCACTGCGCCCCCGACTGGCCCGGCTGCTGTGGATGGAGCTGCCACGGGCGGAGTCCTGGGCGCGGGGACGGGCGCGGGACGGAGCGGAGCAGCGGGAGTTCTGGACGGGCTGGGTCGAGGCGGAGCGCCGGCACTTCGCCGAGGACCCCTCCCGGCCCTTCGCGGACCTCTTGGTACGACAGTCGGCGACGGGGTACGAGGTACTTCCGGGGCCCGCCGGAATGGTTGGACCGGACCAAATCATCACACAGGGTGAGGGGCCGTCGGCAATGTGCTGAACTTGTGAAGGCCGGGCCCGTGCAACTTGGCCAAGTGTCCCAACTTCGCTTGACCCGGGGCCCGTACAGGTCTTACGTTCTCAATGTGCGGTCATCGCGGACCGCCCCGCAGACACGAAGCCCCCGGTTGTTCCCCCGTGACCGGGGGCTTCGTTCTGCCCGCGCACCGCTATCCGGACGCCAAGCGGCTTCGTTCGGTCACCCTCGGTCACCGAACGGGGGGTGCCGCTTCCGCTCCCCCTCTTCGAACGCCGTGTACCGCACCCTTCGGCGGGCGGCGACCCCGCAGGTACGATGCCCTCGGTGCGACCTTCGAACGACTGCTTCGCGCACCTGCAACTCCGGTCCGCGGCACAGCGGTTCGACCAAGGAAGCCACCGGGCGGCGGTCCGGCGGCGAACCTACGGGGGCACGGTTTGTGGGGGACGTGATGGACTTCGGCACGCAGGGCCCCGACGCCCCGGCCGACCTCGCCTGGCTGCGCGGGGTGGACGCCTACACGATGGGCGCCTATCCGCAGGCCGAGGAGGAGTTCCGGGCCGCGGTGGAGATGGACCCCGGGATGGCGGACGGCTGGCTCGGACTGCACGCGCTGCGCGTCGACACGACGACCGCGCTGCTCAGGATGTTCCGGCACCGGGACCGCTTCGGCGAACAGCGCGCCCGGCACCGTCGCACCCTCAACTCCTGGTACTGGCTGGGCTGGTGGGTGCAGCCCGTCCTGGAGAGCCCCCGCGACCTGCTCCTCGCGCACGCCTCCCACTGGCTGGACGGGCGCCACGTGCCCGAGCTGGACCGGGCCCTGGCCGGACTGCCGCCGGTGGACGCCGACGCCCAGGTCCGTTTCCTGCACGCCTGCCGCGCCTACCTGGTCAAGGACTGGGAACAGCTGGTACGGCACACCGACCCGCTCGTCGACGATCCGATGCTCGGCATCGAGGCCGGCCTGTTCGGGGGCATGGCCCGGGTCCGGCTGGAGATGTACGGGCAGGCCGAGCCGCTGCTGTCGGCCTCGCTGATGCGGTGCCGCAGCGAGCAGCCGCAGCGCAAGGAGTTGCGGTACTGGCTGGCCAGGGCGCACGAGGGCACCGGCCGCAGCGCCGCAGCGCTCCCCCTGTACCGGGCGGTGCACCGGGTCGACCCCGCCTTCATGGACACCTCGGCCCGGCTCGCGGCGATCGCCGAGGGCGACGGCTACGACGACGAGGCCGCCGACCTCGCGGCGATCACGCTCGCCGGGGCCGGCCAGGACAGCGTCGACGGTCCCGACGTCCTGGACCCGCTCTTCGGCACCGAGGGCCGGGACCTCAGGATCGACGAACCCGATCTGCCCGCCGCCGGCCCCTTCCCCTCCCCCGCCGACGCGGCGGTGCGCGCGCGAGCCTCGGTCGCCGCCGGACCGCTGCCCAGCGGCCCGACGGATCCCGCGTTACTCGAACAGGCGCTCGCCGAACTGGAGCGCATGGTGGGTCTTGAACCGGTGAAGCGCCAGGTCAAGGCGTTGTCGGCGCAGTTGAACATGGCCCGGCTGCGCGCAGGTCAGGGGCTGCCCGTGCAACCGCCGAAGCGCCACTTCGTCTTCTCCGGCCCCTCCGGCACCGGCAAGACCACGGTCGCGCGGATCCTCGGCCGGGTCTTCTACGCGCTCGGACTGCTCGGCGGCGACCACCTGGTGGAGGCCCAGCGCGCCGACCTGGTCGGGGAGTACCTGGGGCAGACCGCGGTCAAGGCCAACGAGCTGATCGACTCCGCCATCGGCGGGGTCCTCTTCGTCGACGAGGCCTACTCCCTGTCCAACTCGGGGTACGGCAAGGGCGACGCGTACGGCGACGAGGCGTTGCAGGTGCTGCTGAAGCGGGCCGAGGACAACCGGGACCACCTGGTGGTGATCCTCGCCGGCTATCCCGAGGGCATGGACCGCCTCCTCGCCGCCAACCCCGGGCTGTCGTCCCGCTTCACCACCCGCGTGGACTTCCCGTCGTACCGGCCGCCGGAACTCACCGAGATCGGCAAGGTGCTCGCCGCGGAGAACGGCGACCAGTGGGACGACGAGGCCCTGGACGAGCTGCGTTCGATCGCCGGCCACGTCGTCGGCCAGGAGTGGATCGACGAACTCGGCAACGGCCGGTTCCTGCGCACCCTCTACGAGAAGAGCTGCGCCTACCGGGACCTGCGCCTGTCGACGTACCCGGGCACGCTGACCCGCGACGACCTGGCGACCCTGCGGCTGCCGGACCTGATGCAGGCCTACGGGGAGGTGCTGTCGGGCCGGGGCCCCCAGGACCCGTCGGCCCTCTGACGGGTCCCGCCGCGCACGCCCGCCCGGCCCGGCGCACACGCGGCCCGGCGCACACGCGGCCCGGCGCCCACG
>NZ_JBHJUW010000174.1:0-15100 GCF_042268205.1 Streptomyces sp. NPDC056160 | reverse complement strand
TCTCGCCCTCCAGGGCGGACTCCAGCACTCGCTTCGTCAGCTGCTGCAGCAGCCCGCCCTCCCCGGTCAGCCGCAGCCCGTCGGAGCGGGCACGGCCGACCAGCATCGCGATCAACTGCTCGTCCGACACCGCCTCCGCGGCCGACTCGACGACCGCCGCCTCCACGGCCTCGTACTCGGTGATGGTCTCGCTCATCAGGCGTCTCCTTGATCATCGGATCCGCCGTCTATTGGACACTCCCGATCGGCGCGGGAACGGTCACCGAGCTGCGCGTCGGCGACCGGGTGATGGCGGTCGTGGTGCCCCACACGTCGACGGGCGGCGCGTGCGCCGAGTACGTTGTGCTGCCGGCCCGCCAGGTCGCCCACGCGCCCGCGGGCACCAGCCACGCCGAGGCGGCGACGCTGCCGATGAACGGTCTCACCGCCCGGCTCACCCTGGACCTCGTCGCCCTCGCCCCGGAGCGGACGGTCGCGGTCACCGGCAGCGCCGGGGCCGTCGGCGGCTACGCGGTCCAGTTGGCCAAGGCCGACGGCCTCACGGTCGTCGCCGTAGCCGCAGCCGACGACGAGGAACTGGTGCGGTCGCTGGGCGCGGACGCGGTGGTGGCGCGGTCGGGCGACATCGGCCGGAACATCCTGAGGGCGGTGCCGAGCGGTGTGGACGGGCTCGTGGACACCGTCGGCGCCGGCGCGAGCGCCTCCCCCTGGCCGTGCGCGAGGGCGGCACGATCGCCAGCAGCGTGGGCGTGGTTCCTCCCGGGAACTGCGGCTGCGCGCCGTCCGCAACCGTACGGCGGTGCTGACCTCCTACCTCGGCGACGTGGCACGGCTGGACAGGCTGCGCACCCAGGCCGAGAAGGGGGAACTCACGCTGCGGGTGGCCCGGACACTGCCCGCGCGGGAGGCCGTCGCAGCGCACCGGATCCTGGAGCGCGGCGGGGTCCGTGGCCGGCTGGTGCTCGAGTTCTGAGCCCGGAGCGCTCCCGGGCGGGGTCGGCTGCGCCGGGCCTCGGCATCATCACCGGATCCACGGATCGCCGCCTCGCCCGCCTCACCGGATCACTCGAACTCCCGGAGCCTCGTCCAATTCCTTCAGAGCGGCCCGGAGAGCGGCCTGTGTCGTGATGCCCAGCTTGGGCAGGACGCGGTACAGGTGCGCGCTGACGATGCCCGGGGAAAGGCGCGTCCGCTCCCCGATCTCCTCGTGCGTCAGGCCGCCGGCGGCCAGTTCGGCGATCCGGCGCTCCTGCCAGGTCAGCTGCACCGGCGGCTGCGCGGAGGTGCGGGGCACGGCCCCGGCGGCCCGCAACTCGGTACGGGCCCGTTCGGCCCAGCCGGCCGCGCCCAGTTGCTCGAACGCCTGCACCGCGGAGGCCAGGTGCTTCCGGGCCGCCGGGCCGCCCCGGGCGCGGCGCACCCGCACTCCGTGGGCCAACCTGATCCGTGCCAGTTCGAACGGATACCGTGCCGCCGCCGCATGGGACTCGGCGCGCGCGTGCATCTCCGCGGCTTCCGCTTCCCCTTCGGCCGTCATCGCCAGCGCCCCGTGGGTCAGCAGGGCGAGGCGGGGTGAGATGCCGGGGAGACCGGCGTCGCGTGCGGCCAGGGCGTGGGCGCGGGCCTGCGCCGTGCGCCCCGTGTGCAGGGCGGCCTCGACGAGGTCGAGCAGGGTCCGCGAAGCCTGGTGGGCGTAGGGCCGGAACGTTCCCGGCGTGGTGATGGTGATGGCGTAGCGGGTACGCGGTCTCGTGGTCGCCGGTGCTCAGGGCGGCCGTGGCACCGGCGGCGTCGGCCGTCTGGGTCAGGAACCCGACGCCGCGGGGACGGGCCCAGCAATCGGTCATCGCCTGCAGTTCCCGCGCCGGTCCTACCTGCCCGCGCAGTGCGGCGAGCTGGGCCAGGTAGCCCTGGGTCTGGTGCGCGAACAACTCATGACGGTGTTCCGCCGCCACGGTCAGGGCGCGTTTCCCCGTGCGTTCGGCCGCGTCCCACTCACCGACCGCCATCTGGTCGAGCATGATCAAATTAAGCATGACCATGCCACTGGCCACGGCGCCCGTCTCCAGTTCGCGCGCCACGATGCGTTGCAGGTGGGGCCGGACCGGGCTGAGGACGTCCAGGTGGTAGGCGGAGACGGCCAGACGCGTGACGTCCCAGGGCTCCTGGTCCAGGAGGTCCGCCATGGCCCGCTCCACCGGCCCGGCCCAGCCGGCACCGTGCCGGACCACGTCGCTCCAGGTGCTGCCGTATATCGGCGATCGCCCGGTGAGCAGACCGTCCAGGGACGCGAGGAGTTCGAGCGTGTCCTGCCAGGCGGTACGGTCCCCGGCGTACTGGCTGACGGCGAGCAGGAGTGCCACCAGCCGGCCGAGGTCCTCGCCGTGCCGGGGCCGTCCGCTGTCGCGCAGCAGCCTCTCGATCGCCGCCGTGACCTGACGCCGCGTGGAGTGCACGTCGCCGTCCCGGTACAACGCCCGGTAGGCGGAGACCAGGACAGAGGCCGCCGTTCCGTCGGAGCCCGGTGTCCGGGCGGCCCGTACGAGCCTGCGCGCCTGGCCCGTCCGTGCGGCATGCCCGGCGACGTACGCCGCGTCCCCGAATCTCCGCGACCGTTCGACGGGGTCCTCGCTCAGCTCGGCGTCGCGTTTCAGCCAGGCGACGGCCGCGAGCGCGCCGCCGCGCCGGGTGTCCGACTCGGCCGCCGCCTCCAGCACGCCCGCCGCCGCCTCGTCGGGGTCGACGGTGGCCGCGGCCAGATGCGTGGCACGGCGTTCGAGGTCGTCCCGGTGGACCTGCGCCAGAACGGCGTGGGCGGCTCGGCGTTCGTCGGCAGTGGCCGTCCGCACGACACTCGACCGCACGAGCGGATGCCGGAAGGCGACGTCGCCCGTGACGGGATCGCCGACCAGCAGACCGCACGCCACCGCCTCGCCGACGTCGCGCATGCGGTAGCGCGGAGCGGCGGCGGGCACTCCTGAGGGCCCCGTCCCGGCACCGTCGAGGGCGCCCTTCAGCAGTTCGGCCCGTACCCCCTCGCCGAGGGTCGCCACGCGGGCGCCGTACAACGCCTGGAGCCGCCGGGCCGCCGGCGTGCCGGACCGGCCGCCGGGCGGACCGCTCCTCGGGATGCCACCGAAGCGGCCGGTGAGGTGGAGGGGTAGTTCCAGCAGCGACAGCGGATGGCCCTGGGCCTCCTCCAGCACGAACCGGCGGTGCCGCTCGCGCAGGGCGGGGTGGTCGCGACTCAGCAGGCGGGCGGCGTCCTCGTCGGCCAGCGCGCCGACCTCGAACTCCGGCAACCCCCCGGCGCCGAGGCGCGAGTCGGCGTCGGCGCGGACAGCCGCCAGCAGCTTCACCCGGCCGTCGGCCGGCCGGCCCCTCAGGAAGGAGCAGACCGCGGCGCTCGGCTCGTCCAGCCATTGGCCGTCGTCGAGCACCAGGAGCAGCGGCCGCTGTGAGGCGGCGTGCGACAGCAGGTCGGACGCCGCGACGCCGAGCGCCCCGACCGAGGGCGGGGTACCCCGCCCCGCAACGAAAACGGTGTCGAGGACCGCGCGGGATTCTGGCTCCAGCCCCGCGGTTTCGGGAAGCAGCGGCTGGAGGAGCTGATGCAGTCCCGCGAAGGGCAGCCCGGCCTCCGCTTCCGTCCCCACGGCCTGGAGCACGGTGTGGCCCGCGTCGGCCGCCTGCCGGGCCGCGTGGCCGAGCAGGGCGCTCTTGCCGACCTCTGCCTCGCCGCTGAGGACGAGTGCCCGCGCCGCGGTGTCCTTCACGAACGCGGACAACCGGGCCTGTTCGCCCTGCCGACCGACCATCGTCCTGACTGCCACCGCGCGCCCCGATCCCTTCACCACCGGCCCTCACGTGGGCGAGGGAAGCGGCCACCGCGGATGCTTGCTCTCAGGGCTCGCGGTGGCCGCCACAGTCAGTCAACTACCCGGTTAGTTGATTACAGCCCGGACCGGCAGAGCTGTCAAGTAAACGGTTAGTTAGGAGCTGCGCTACGCTGCCGGGATGCAGCGCGACGCCTAAAGCCACCAAACGACGACTCCTCGCGGCCGGCCGGACGGAGTTCGCCGCCCACGGCCTGAACGGCGCCCGTGTCGACCGCATCGCAGCTGCCGCCCAGGCCAACAAGGCGCAGATCTACCACTACTTCAAGAACAAGGCCGGACTGTTCGACGCGGTGTGGCAGGGCCTGGTCGAGCAGATCATCGAGGGTCTCCCACTCGACGTGCACGATCTGTCCGGGTTCGCCGTCCACCTGAGCGACATCTACGCCGAGTACCCGGAACTGCCGCGCCTGGTCACCTGGCAGCTCCTCCAGCACGGCGGTGAGCCGGCCGGCGCCTACTCGGTGGAGAGCGTCCGGTCACGGATCGACGCCATCGCCGGGGCGCAGGCCGACGGGGTCGTCTCCGGCCGCTTCGAGGCCCGCGTGCTGTTCATGCTGCTGATCCACGTCGCGATGCTGTGGAACATGGCCAGCCCCGACGTGCTGGCGGCCGTGGAGCTCACCGACCCCGGACAGCGCCGCGAGATCATCCGGTCCGCGGCGGCCGCACTGCTGGAGGACGGCCGGTACTGACGCCGGTTCCCGGCGCGCTGCCGTATCCCCGCGGCGGCCCTCCCGGCTGCGGAGCCGCCACCCGGGGGTCGCGGTTCCTCCGGCCAGGGCATCTGCCCGGCCCGGCATCGAGGGGTTATCTGGCGATTGCGCCCCCCTTCTCCTGGCGGACTCCGCCCCGGTGCCGGGAACGTGATCGTCGTTGGTAGCGTCCACCCCGTTGAAGTGTGAACTGCAACGACCTCATGTTGCACATCCAGCACTGATCAGGGGTGGAATTTGAGCGCGGACCATCGCAGAGGCCGCAAGAAGACAAGACTGCTCGCCTACGCCGCGGCGTCGGCCATCGCCGTGGCCGCCACGGCCGGCTCGCTGGCCGTGGCATCGCCCGGAACCGGAGGGCCCGGCGGTGCAGAAGCCGCCCGTCTCGGTGCCCGGTTGCAGGCGGAGTTCGAGAAGGCCGCCCAGGAGTTCGACGTCCCGCTGAGCGTGCTGATGGCGGTCTCGTACCGGCAGACGCTGTGGGAGGACCACGACGGGCTGCCGAGCACCACGGGCGCGTACAACGTCATGGGGCTGACGGACGTCGACCCCGGCAGCCTCCAGGACGACACCGCCTCGCGCGAGCAGCAGCTGGACCGCATGAACCGCAGCGGTGACCCGGCCGTGGAGAAGCACTTCGACCCGGCGAAGGCGCTCAAGGGCGCCGGCAAGCAGGCCGTCGACACGAGTGACCCGCGGCTGCACACGCTGAACGAGGCGGCCGGCCTCATCGGCGTCCCCGCGCAGAAGGTGCGCGGCGACGCCCGGCAGAGCATCCGGGCCGGTGCCGCCCTGCTCGCCAAGTACCAGAAGGACGCCACCGGTTCGCTGCCGAAGGACGCCGGCGCGTGGTACCCGGCCGTGGCCCGGGCCAGCCAGGCGACGGACACCAAGGGCGCGCAGCTCTTCGCGAACCGCGTCTACGACTCGATCCGCACCGGTGAGCAGCGCGTCACCGCGGGCGGCGAGCACGTCACGCTCGCGGCCGACCCGGCGGTCGAGCCCGCGCGGCAGGCGGACCTCAAGCTCGCCAAGGCGACCGTCGCCACGGTCGCCACCGCGGCGACCCCCGACTGCCCGTCGACCCTGAAGTGCGACTTCAAGCCGGCCGCGTACCAGCAGAACAGCGGCCCGGACGACTGGGGCAACTACAACATCGCCAACCGCCCGGTGGCCGGCGGCGAGATCAACTCCATCGTCATCCACGACACCGAGGGCAGTTACGACGCCTCGCTGAACGTCTTCCAGAACCCGGCCTCGTACGCCAGCACCAACTACATCGTCCGCGCCTCCGACGGCCAGGTCACCCAGGTCGTCGAGAACAAGAACGAGGCGTGGCACGCGGGCAACAAGAGTGTCAACATGCACTCGATCGGGGTCGAGCACGAGGGCTATGCGATCAAGAAGGGCAGCTGGTACACCGAGCCGGAGTACGAGTCCTCCGCGACCCTGGTGAAGTACCTGGCCGCCAAGTACGGCATCCCGCTGGACCGTGAGCACATCATCGGTCACGACGAGGTGCCGGGCGTCCTGGACGCCAACGTGAAGACGCAGCACTGGGACCCGGGCCCGTTCTGGGACTGGAACCACTACATGCAGCTGCTGGGCGCACCGACCGGCGCGAGCGGTGCGGGCGGCCTGTACAAGGCCGGCCAGGTGATCCGGGTCGTGCCGCCGTTCACCACGGCGAACCAGCCGACGGTCACCAACGGCGGCGCCGCGGTCGACAAGCAGCCGGCGAACTTCGGCTACCTGTACACCCAGCCGTCCACCAGCTCGCCGACCCTGTCCGACGCCTACCTGGGCAGCCAGACCGCCACCGAGGGCCCGAACTGGGCCAACAAGGTGGTGGCCGGCGGCGAGTACGTCGTCGCGGAGGCCCAGCGGGACTGGACCGCGATCTGGTACGGCGGGCAGAAGGCCTGGTTCTACAACCAGGGCGGCCAGTTCGCCACCGCGGTCGGCACACCGGACACGGTCGTGCCGAAGGCGGGCGCCGCGTCGGTCCCCGTGTACGGGCGCACGTACCCGAAGGACACGGACTACGCCGGCACCGGCGTCTCGGTCCAGAACCAGAACAGCGCCTCGCTGACCAAGTACAGCGTCCCGGCGGGGCAGAAGTACGTGCTGGCCGGTGCGGCCGTGAAGGGCTCGTACTACAACAGCGGTCTGATCGACGGCACCGGCACCGGGTCGCGCGTGATGGTCGTGGGCAGCAACATCTTCTACCCGATCCGCTACAACCACCGGCTCGCCTGGGTGCGCGCCGAGGACGTGGACGTGGTCAAGGGCACGGCTCCCGACCCGGCCACCGACCGCAACAACGTCCTCGGCCGCGACGCCTCGGGTGTGCTGTGGCAGTACCAGGGCAGCGGCAGCACCTCCGGTCCGTTCCTGCTGCGCTACCGCGTGGGCGGCGGCTGGGACACGTACGACGCGATGACGCCGATGACGGCGCTGCGCGCGGACGGCACCGGTGACATGGTCGCCCGCGACAAGAGCGGGGTGCTGTGGTTCTACAAGGGCAGCGGGAAGCCGTCGGCGCCGTTCCTGGCGCGCACCAAGGTCGGTTCGGGCTGGAGCACCTACAACTCCCTGACCGGCGCCGGGGACCTCACCGGTGACGGCAAGGCGGACCTGATCGGCCGGGACGGCTCGGGCGTGCTGTGGCTCTACCAGGGCACCGGCGACGCCTCCGCGCCGTTCGCCGCCCGGACCCGTGTCGGCCCCGGCTGGGACACGTACAACAACCTGACCGCCGTGGGTGACGTGACCGGTGACGGCAAGGCGGACCTGATCGCCCGGGACGGCTCGGGCGTGCTGTGGCTCTACCAGGGCACCGGCAACGCCTCCGCGCCCTACGCCACCAAGACCCGTGTCGGCCCCGGCTGGAACACGTACAACGTGCTGGTCGGACCGGGTGACCTGGACAAGGACGGCAAGCCCGACCTCGTCGCCCGGGACAGCTCGGGCGGGCTCTGGTTCTACAAGGGCCAGGCGAGCGCCACCGCGCCGTTCGCCGCCAAGTCCAGCGTCGGCGGCGGGTGGAACACCTACAACACCATCCTCTGACGCCCGCCGCCGAAACGGCTGAACGGCGACACACCTGACCGTCCGGCCGCGGCGCCGCGGCCGCCCCGTACTCCGGGGCGTGCCGTGGCGGCGCGGGCGGACGTGTGTCGTCCCGAGGACCGGCCGCGCCCCCGGCCGGCCAGGTGGGCGGGGACCGGACCGCTACGGTGGCCCCCATGACCGACAACAGCTTCTGGGACAGCTCTCCGGACGAGGCGGTGGCGCGGCACGGGGAGTTCCGCCTGACCGTCGTCCATCCCCCGCACCCCGGCCCCGAGGGGCGGCTCGCCGCTCATGACCCGGTGCGGGCACGGGAGTTCGCCGCCGCGTTCGGCACGGTCGACGCGGTCCTGGAGGACCTCGGCACCGTCCCCGCCACCGACGGGATCCCCCTGTGGACGCGCACGGACCTCGACCTGGTCCGGGTCGGCTGCTGGGGCGGGGTGACCGAGATCCGCGACGCCGCGCTCGCCAACACCTCCGGGACGTTCCCCGTGGACGAGCAGGCGGACGCGCTCGCCCGGCTCTTCCCCGGTGCGGTCGTCGTCGCATCGGCGGTCGTCGACCACAACTCACCCTACGGCGCATGGAAGTTCGTCCACCCCGGCGGCGTGAACGTCTTCGCGGCGGGCTGGGGCGGTCAGGGGGACTGGACCGTGCTCGGGGATCCGGCGGCGGTCGTCGCGGCCTTCGGCATCGACCCCGCACACCTCGCCGAGAAGGGCGTCGACACCGGCGCCGAGCCGGGCGCCCTCGACTGGTCCGGACTGGCCCGCCTGGCGCTCGCCCGCGTCGCCCCGCTCGACCGGCGCGGCCTCTTGGCGTCCGTCCTCCGGGTCCGGCACACCGAGGAGGCCACCGGGGACATGGAGGAGACCTGGATCGAGTCGTGAGGACCACGTGACGAAGCCGGGAAAGTGTCGTATTGACGGGGACATGCTCCGCGAGCCGCCGGGCGCCGCCCTCCCGTCGCCCCTACAGTGAGCCCCCGGCGGCGCGTCCACACCACGGATTCGGAACCCCCCGCACGCGCCGCGCACCATCAACTCTCCTGGAGAGTACGGGGGTTCCCAGGGGGAGACACCACATGAACCGGACAGCCGGAGCGCCGCCCGCGCCACGCACGTGGCTGCGCGCGACGCTGGCCCTGGCCGCCGCGACCGCCGTCACCTGGGGCGGCCTGCCGGGCCTGCAGGGCGAGGCGTACGCGGCGAAGCGGCCCAACGTGAAGACGCAGCGGTGCGACGAGAAGTGGCTCGGCCGCACGTTCCCGACCACACCGCCGAACTCGGGGCCGCCCGACACGCTGCCGTACGACGCCTGGCCGAGCGACGAGAACTACACCTACGACAACCCGGCGAAGGCGTACGACGGCCTGCCCGCGCCGACGCAGGAGCAGCGGGACAAGGCGGGCACCAACTACCGTTCCTGGCAGCGCAAGTTCAAGAAGAGCGGGAACCCGGCAGACCGGGCCATGGAGATCTACGCCCGTTACAACAAGCAGTACGGCGCGTCGACGGGTTACAAGGACTTCCAGCGGTTCCTGGACGTGCGCTACGTCGGCGCGCACGGCAACCCGGCCCGGGGCGACGCCTTCGAGGCGCGGATGGTCAAGAAGTACAACATGGTCGGCCCGGACTGGTGGTGCCAGGACGTCCTGGACTACACCGACCCGGAGACCGGCGAGAAGCGCTACCGCGTGGTCGACGCCCGCAACCGGCCGCGCGACCACAACGTGGAGATGAAATCCAACGGCGAGGTCCGCAAGGACCAGATCGACGCGGACCGGCAACTCGCCAAGGAGCGCCCCAAGTCGACATACCGGTACCTGACCGGGGCGCGCACCGAGAGGCCCACGAAGGACGCGATCAAGCAGTTCGACGACGACCTGAAGAAGCAGCGCGGCACGAACCGCACCCAGGCGGGCGTCTACGAGCGCCGCTCGAACGCGATCGAGCGCACCGGCAAGCCGACCGTCTACACCCGCTACGACAAGCGCTTCAACGCCGACCCGCTCAAGTCCGGCATGCGCGGGCCGCTGTTCGACCAGGCGCTGCGCTCGGGCAAGACCCCGCAGGAGGCGTACAGCATCCAGCGCAGGTACCAGCAGAGCAACACCGGCGGCTACTTCAACCGGGGGCCCGGCGGCATCGACTTCTCCACGCTGGAGATGAATTTCGTCGGCAAGCCCGTCAAGGGCCAGGGGCTGCGCTACTCCCTGAAGGCCGACTACGCGACCGACCCCGACAGCAAGCCCGGCTGGGGCGGCGAGGCCAGACTCACCCTCGCCTCCGACGCGTTCTTCACCTGGCTGGCGCTGACCCCGGACAAGTTCTGGGTCAACCTCAACCCGGTGCGTCCGGACCTGATCCTGGACAAGGAGTTCGCGAAGACGGACGCGGGCCGGGTGCTGCTGGAGTCGGACCTGACCCTCAAGCACGACTACGCGGACGCGATGAACCCGGACAAGTCCGAGCGGGGCGAACGCTTCTGGCGGGCCGTGCCGCACACGGAGAGCGGCCAGCCGTGCCTGCCGGTGATCCGGCAGTGGATCACACCGAAGACCGCGCAGGTGCGTGAGCAGGACGGCGGCATCTACATCCTGGACGCGCCGCTGAAGGTCAACATGGAGGTGCCCACCGGTCCGGACGTGCCCGCGGGCTCCTGCCACCTGACCGAGGCACAGACCAAGCAGGCCGAGGCGCTGGTCAGGTCGGTGATCCGGCCGGAGCTGGAGCGGCGCGTCAACCACGACGCCGCCTACGCCGATCTGCGCCGCGTGTACTCCTCCCGGGTCGCCGCCGAGTACGTCCGCCGCCAGGACGCGATCTCCCCGACCGACTACCACAACATCATCAACAGCAACGACGTGCAGCGGTGGCCGCTGCGGGGCGAGAACAAGAACTGGGACAAGAAGACCGTCTACGACAAGTACGTGTACTCGTTCGAGTACGGTGACTACAAGTTCGAGCGGACCTACGACGGCAAGGTGTGGATCCTGTCGATGGGCGGCGTGGACTTCTCCAAGGCGCCCCGCCGCAACATCAGCCGCACCCAGTTCACCACCCAGCACCCCGGTCTGGACACCACCACCAGGACGTCGCAGCAGGCCGAGGTGACCTACCGGGACAGCGACAAGGTCTACCTGGGAGGCGCCACCGACGAGGACACCCCGGCACCGACCCCCACTCCGACCCCGACACCCACCCACGAGCCGACCCCGTCGCCCACGCACGGCGGAGGCGGACCGGCCCCCACGCCGCACCCGTCCCACGCGCCGGGCGGCAGCGGCGCCACCCCGCCCGCGGACCACACCCCGGACGGCGGCCTGGCCCACACGGGCTCGGACACCCCCGTCGGGCCGATCGCCGGCATCGCGGCCGTCCTCGCCGTGGCCGGCGCGGCCCTGGTGTGGTGGATGCGCCGCCGGAGGAACCCCGCCGGGTGACGCACCCCGGACGTCCTCGGTGAACGACACGGCAGCCGCTCAGGTGAACCTGGGCGGCTGCCGCGTCCGTTACCGGTGTGCGGGGTCCCTGTCCGGCCACCTGCCGCCCGTCCCGGGCCGCGCGGGATCGCGCCCCGCTCCTGGTCCGACGACTCGTGCGGCGCCGGATCTGCACAGGCCGGCCGCGCGCCCCGAAAGGAACACCCATGAAGTCCCCGCACCCGTCACCGCCGGAGCGTGAGGTCCCCCGGGGCGTTCCCGTGGCCGCGCCGTCCGGCGGCCCGGCACCGGATGCCGCGTCCAGCCGTACCGCAGGCCTGCCCTCCGGGGCCGGACATGACCGGCGGGCGGCGGAGACCGGCCCGGTCACGGGCGGCGGTCTGCCCAAGCGCCGCAAGGGAGCGCTCGCGGGCAAGTTCGGGAGCGGACCCCAAGGCGGCGCCACAGGCACCGTGCCGCCCGCCGATGAAGGGGACGGCGCCGTGGAAGGCGGGGACGCCCGGCCGGGCCAGGCGGGTGAGCGGGTCACCGTGCCCCGCCTGACACAGTTCTCGTCCTTGGGTCCGCGCCGCGGGTCCACCGCCCGGGGTACTGCCTCCTCCGTCGGCCCCGGGGCGCCCCGGGCCGCCGGACCCGGCCGGGACGGCGCCGGCGGTGCGCCGCGCGAGCACGGCAGGGCGGGCGGGTCCGGGTCCGGGGCCGGCGGAACGTCAGCCCCGGCGGGCGCGGGCCGGGGCGCGTCCGTACGGTCGCTGCTCGGCGGAAGGCGCCGGGTGCTGCTGATCGCCGCCGCCGTCGCGGGCGTGGCCCTGATCACCGGGGCCGTGGCCGGGCTGAGCGGCTCGGACGGCGACGCCTCGGCGCGTTCCACGACAGGCACGGTCTACGGCCCGGGCAACCGCCCGGACGTCGAGGATCTCCTGCCCGACCCGGCCGCGAGCGCCTCCGGGTCCGCGGCACCCGGCGGGCCGTCCAGGAGCACGGCGCCCGCCTCGCCGGGGACGGCGAAGACGGACGCGTCACCGGGCGCGGGCGGCACCGGTGCGGCGAAGGACGGCGGTGACCCCGTTCAGGCGCCCGGCGGCACGGCCGCCGGACCCGCCCCGTCCGGTGGCACCGCGGCCGGTTCCCCGGCCGGTGGTTCCGGTGGCGGACCGGGGGGCGGGTCCGGGGCCGTGGCGCCGGGCGTGCGCGTGCGCAGTCACGCGGTCATGAGCCGTTGCATCGACGTGGCGGGCGGCCGGGGGAAGGACGGGTCCCCCCTGGAGATCCGGGACTGCTCGGGTGCGGCCTCGCAGAGGTGGACGTTCGCCTCGGACGGGACGGTGCGGGCGATGGGCCTGTGCATGGACGCCGCCGGTGCCCAGACTTCCGACGGGACGACGGTCCAGCTCGCGAACTGCAACGGCGGGCCGGCCCAGCGGTTCCGGCTGAACATCCGGCACGACCTGGTCAGCCGGTTGGCCGGCAAGTGTGTGGACATCCGGGACAACCAGACGGCCGACGGCAGCCGCCTCCAGTTGTGGTCCTGTGCCGGTACCCCCAACCAGAAGTGGTCCAGCGGCTGACACCCGGTACGCCGCCGGCTGCGGCTTTGGCCGGCGGCGTACCGGCTACTCGCCGCTTTCCTCGCCGGCCCCGGCGCCCCGGGCGGCCTCGGCCGCCTGTGCCAGGCCGCTGGAGGCGCGCAGCGGGACCTCCTTGATGAAGAGGGTCACCAGGAAGGCGAGCAGGGCGACCGGCGCGACGTACAGGAAGATGTCGCCGATGCCGTGCCCGTAGGCGCTCTCCAGCCAGGTGCGGACCGGCTCGGGCAGCAGGTGCAGGTCGGGCAGGCTGCCGCTCGCCGAGGCCCTGGCGGCCGTTGCCTGGTCCCGCGGGCTGAGGCCGCCGATGGTCTCGCGGGCGTAGTGGCTGATCCGCGACGTCATGACGGAGCCGAGGACCGAGACGCCGACCGCACCGCCGAGGGACCGGAAGAAGGTCACCACGGAGGACGCGGCGCCCAGGTCGCCGGGGGTCACCTGGTTCTGGGTGCACAGCACGAGGTTCTGGAGGGTCATGCCGACGCCGAGGCCCATCAGGGCCATGCACGACGCGATCTGCCAGTACGGGGTGTCGTGGCGGAGCATGCCCAGCAGGGCGAGGCCCGCGGTCAGCAGGACGCCGCCGGACAGCAGCCAGCCCTTCCACTTGCCGGTGGTGGTGATGACGCGTCCGGAGACCGTGGAGGAGACGAACAGGCCGCCGATGAACGGGATGGTCATGATGCCCGACCGCGTCGGGGAGTCGCCGCGGGCGAGCTGGAAGTACTGGCTGAAGAAGACGGTGCCCGCGAAGAGCGCGATGCCGACGAACAGGGAGGCGACCGAGGCCAGGCTGATGGTGCGGTTGCGGAACAGGCGCAGCGGGATGATCGGTTCGGCCGCCCTGGTCTCGACGAACAGGAAGACCAGCGTCAGCAGGACCGAGCCGCCGACCAGGGCGGCGGTCTGCCAGGACGCCCAGGCGTACTTGTCGTCGGCGAAGGTGACCCAGATGAGCAGCAGGCAGACGGCCGCGGTGACGAAGAACGCACCGGCCCAGTCGACCTTGGCCTGGCGCTTGACCAGCGGCAGGTTCAGCGTCTTCTGGAGCACGAACAGCGCTATGACGGCGAAGGGGATGCCGATGAAGAGGCACCAGCGCCAGCCGAGCCAGCTGGTGTCGGTGATGACGCCGCCGAGCAGCGGGCCGCCGACGGTGGCGACGGCGAAGGTCGCCCCCAGGTAACCGGAGTAGCGGCCGCGCTCGCGCGGGGAGATCATCGCGGCCAGGACGACCTGTGCCAGCGCGGACAGCCCGCCGCCGCCCAGGCCCTGGATGACACGGGCCGTGATCAGGGTGGCGGGGTCCTGTGCCAGACCGGCCACCAGGGAGCCGGCGATGTAGACGACGAGCGCGGCCTGGACGAGGATCTTCTTGCTGAACAGGTCGGCGAGTTTGCCCCACAACGGCGTGGACGCCGTGACCGCGAGGAGCGAGGCCGTGACGACCCAGGTGTAGGCGCTCTGGCCGCCGCCCAGGTCGCCGATGATCCGGGGCAGGGCGTTGGTGACGACGGTGGAGGACAGGATGGCGGCGAACAGTCCGAGCAGCAGGCCGGACAGGGCCTCCATGATCTGCCGGTGGGACATGTGCACGGCGGTGGCGTCCTCGCCGGGGCCGGGATGGGCCCGGACACCGTCGGGTGTGGTGGTGGTCATGGACTTCCTTCGTCTGTGTGGTGGTCCGGGGGCGCGGAGGGGGCGGCGGGCGCTGCCGGTTCGCAGGCGCCGCCGAAGCTCGCCCGCAGGCGTGCCATGAGCCGGATCAGCCGGCCGACCTCGTCGTCGGTCCAGTCACCCAGCCGGTCGGCCAGCAGCCGTGCGGTCCGTTCGGACAGCTCGTCGAGCTGGTCCCGGCCCTCGGGTGTCAGGCGCAGGATGCGCGAGCGCCGGTCCGCGGGGTCCTCTGACCGGTCGATCCAGCCCTGCACGGTCATGTGTGCGACCTGGCGGCTGATGACCGACATGTCCACGGCCGTCAACTCTGCGAGCTTGCCCATACGTATGTCGCCGTGCCGGCTCAGCAGCGCCAGCACGGCGGCGGACGCGCTGGAGCAGCCTTCCGGCAGGATGCGCCCCAGCTCCCGCTTGACCGCCCCGAAGGCGCTGAACTGGCGGACCAGCTCCTCGTACTGAGCCTTGTCGGCCACGTCGGCCTCCCATGTCATTGCTTCAAGCAACCATATTTGTTTGGTTGCCGCAGGCAAACAGATTCCCGGGTTTGTGGTGCAAAGTCTCTACAAAAACACATATCTATCGAGCACACATGTGTGTCTGGGTGCCCGTCTCGCGTCTCAGTGGCAACCACGCGTCCCGGCGACGTATGCCCGCCTCGCGGTCCCGGGAACGAGGCCGGCCGGCACCCGACCAGTGGTCGGGCGC
>NZ_JBHJUW010000173.1:0-15296 GCF_042268205.1 Streptomyces sp. NPDC056160 | reverse complement strand
GAGCTACCTCGCCGGACTCCACCTCCGGGCCTCCGTGATCTGGATCAAGGACCTCACACGAGCGGCCCCTTGATCACAACCGAATACGCTCCCTAGTACCAGCCGACTGGAGCCGTGCCGCCTGGGAGATCCTGCGCGAGGAGGCCGAGTCGATCGCTGCGCTGGCTGGGGAACTACGGCTGTGGACGGCGTTCGGGTCGCTCCACCCGCTCACACCGCCGAACAGGCCGCACAACAGCCTCTTCATCGTCTCCGACCATGGCGAGCTGGTCGCCAGGTACGACAAGCGGTTCCTGTCGCATACCGAGGTCTCCTACCTGTACACCCCGGGGCGCGAGCCGTTGGTCTTTGAGGTGGACGGCTTCCGGATCGGCTGCGCGCTGTGTGTGGAGGCGAACTTTCCGCCGCTCTTCGACGAGTACGAGCGCCTGGGCGTCGACTGCGTCCTGCTCTCCGTGATGGTCGACGATGCTCCGAGGGCGCGCGTGGCCCAGGCCTACGGAACGCTGTACTGCTACTGGGTGGGCTATGCCGTGCCGGCGCAGTTCAGCGCCACGGTGCCGTCCGGGATCGTGGCGCCCGGCGGCCGGTGGCTGGCGCAGTGCCCCGCCGACGGGCAGCCCGCGCTGGCGGTCGCGGACATCAACCTCGACTCGGCCGACCCGGACATCGACGTGGCCCTTCGGTACGCCCGACCGTGGCGACGCCGGGCGCAGGACGGGCTCTAGGCGGACCGGCTGGTCGACGGGGACCCGCGCAGCGACATCCGCACAGTGTTCTGAGACCGCCGCCACCGGGCGGCGCGGTCCGTGTCCGCCCGGGCAATGCAGTGCAACCCGTGACAGCCCCAGTCCTCATGGGTGGGGAAACATCGGGCCCTCGGCTGGTCGGTGTGCCGTCCACGTTGACAGCACGGCGCACAGTCGAAGTGCGGAATTCACAGCACCCATTTTGCAACCTGTTGCAATCGCAGGAACATCGAGTAGTCTGGGGATCAAGGCAGCACCCCGATGGTGCTGCCGATCCAGGCAGATGCCAGACCGTAAGACCCACAAGGGTCACGGGACGAGGGACGGACTCGGTCAGAGCTCGCCGCGCAGGGCGCGGACGCATGAGACATCTCAGCGATGAACGAGAGGTCTCCGATGCCGGCTCCATCGACACTGAAGGTCCGCGAGTCGGGCCTGCTTCCGTCTGCCGAGCCGGTCGACGCTTCTCGTTCCGATGGGCAGGTCGAGGAAGACCTCGACGTGTTGGCGGCGAAGCTCGTCGCCAACTGGCCGGAGGTCACCGAGGAACGAAAGGTTGAGCTCGGTCGCCTCCCGGCTGGCCCCTGATACGACCCCTGATGCAGCGAAAACGCCCCGGCTCACCGGGGCGTTTTCGTGTGTGCGCTCAGGTCAGCGCAGGCCGTCTGTGTCGTCGTGCTCTTCGCCGACTGGGAGTGGCCGACGGTCATCCCCCGGGTCCTCGCTGTAGATGACCGCGGAGACCGCGCTGTCGTAGGCACCATTGAGGCCGTTGCCGCTTGTGCCGAGCATGTTCTCCCAGTCGATTCCCATGGCTACGAGCCTAGACCGTATGGAGAACCGGCGCCTCGCTCGCAAGTTGGCACGGGTTGCCGCCACTCTGAGTGACGATAGAGCCCCAATTATGGGATGTGCCGGTCATGTTCGAGCGTACGTATGTTGGCCTGGATGTTCACGCCCGTTCGGTCATCGGGGCTGCGATCGATGGAGTTTCCGGGGAGATCCGGTCGCTGCGGCTGGCGCCGCAGACGGAGGCGGTGTGGGCCATGGAGCAGATGGCCGCAGTCTTGCCGTTCGCGCCGGTGGTGGGGCGGCTGGGGTGCCTGCGCCGGGTCAGCGTACTGACTGCCTTCGGGCTGGCCGTCGAGGTCGGCGACTGGCATCGCTTCACCGGCGCCACCATCAGCCGCAATATCCCCCTGCCCTGCACGTTTCCGGTTCATCTCTCAGGCCCGCGGCGGCGCCGGGGACGGCGTCTCAGGCGTCGGCCACTGCCCGTACAGGGGCACGGCCTCGAACACGTCGTCCTGCTGGGCGCCGGCCAGGGCGTCCGCGCGGGTGTACGTGGTGTCGGTGAGCTGGGAGTCCGGGGACCAGCGGCCCTCTTCGTTGCGGCGGGCCCTGGAGACTCCGCCGCGCTTGAGGTCGTTGTTGGCGCCCACTCGCAGCGAGTGCGAGCGCACCGGCAGCCCGCCGATGATCTCCTTTCCGGCGGCGGCCGCCCGGGTCTGGATGATCGTGTTGATGGTGCGTCCGGACAGGCGCAGGCCTCGGACGGTGGCGTGGGCGCGGCCGAGTTGGAGGTTGCCCTTCTTGGTCAGGGCACGCAGGAAGGGCAGGTGAGGGGCGTCCGCGCCGAGCTCGGCGAGGCCAGCCTTCCAAGCGGCGACGCGGGCGGCGAAGCGCAGGTCGTCGCGGTCGGCGTAGAAGCGCCAGGCGGCGGTCTTCGCGTCGGTGGTCTTGGTCTTGGCGACCCGGACCCATACCCCGGGCCGCAGGCCGGTGAGCGTCGGGCGCAGGTCGGCGTTGGGCAGGTCAGCGACCTCGATGCCGCGCAGCAGCAGCCGGTAGCCCACGACGAGCGCGACCGCATCCCGCCGTCCGATGCGGGTGGACTCGTCGATGGCGTCGAGCACCGGCAGCAGGTGCTCCAGGGTGAGCGCGGCGGCCTGGTCGCTCAGCCCGGCCGGGTACTCCAGGTCGCGGTAGTCCTCGATGATGTCGCGGATCTTCGAGCGCTCGCATTTCCGGGGGTTCGCCGGAAAAACACTCTTCGGGCGGATTGCCTGCCTCGCCGATCGCGCGCAGCACCAGCGGCCGCGACATCGCCGGAGCCGCCCGCCGGGACAGCTCGAGCCCGCTACCCGGGGCGTACACGGCGCACAGGGCCGCGGCCTCCACGTCCTGCGCCTTCAGCACCCCGGCTACGGCATTCTCAATAGTCAGCGGGTGACCAATACCTTGACCACCCGTCTGTGAACGCGCTCCTGCTGCAGCGTGGTCAACGTCTTGACCGGACTCCGGGCCGCCCTGGCCCGGGCGGGCCGTACTACCGGCTGCCGAGCGGAACTGCGGGGTGCCGATGCCCTGCTCGTCGTACGCGTCCACGAGCTGCTGCAGCATGGTGCCGAAGAAGTCAGTGTCGAGGTCCTGGACCTGCCAGTCCTTCGCCTTCGGCCACGGCCCCTCCTCGGCGGCCCTGAGGATGGATCCGTCGGCGCACAGCTTCCACAGTCTGCGAGCTGGTCACGTCACTCAGGCAAGGCGGAACGGCGCGAGCACCGAGGAGATCATGGGGGCCAGCCGGTGACGGAAGCCCGAGACGGTGGACGACTACGACCGGGAGTTCAACCCGGCCGCCCGCAACAGCGTCATGCGCCTGGGTCTGTGACCTCTCCGGCCGGCTTGTTGCGGACATCACGCATCCGGGCGTCGAGAGCGGCCTGCGTCTCAGGATCGAGCTCGTAGTCGCCAGCGGTTTGAGGGTTGACGTCCAGCGCGTGAGAACGGAAGGCCTCCCGCTCGGCGGAGAGCTGCTGGATGGTCTGGGTGATCCGGTGGATCTTCTGGCGCAGCCTCTCCCATTCCTGCTCGGCGAGGGCGAGCTCGGCGAGCTGGTTCTGGATCTCGGCCTCGTTCTCGCGGGCGTAGTTGTCGCTGACCAGTGTGATCAGAGGGGCCCCGAGAGCCTCGGCAGCGGCGACCGCCTCGTCGAGCCTGACCGCGCGGGTCTGCTGCTCGATGCGCGTGATGGCGGTGGAGTCGACGTTCGAACCGAGCCGTGCGGCCATACGGCGTGCTAGCTCTGCCTGGCTGATGCCGAGGCGTTCGCGCTCTTGACGAAGTCGGCGGGCGAAAAGGTCCCCGGGCAGTGGGTTCATGGCGGTTTGGCACTTCCTGGTCGAGATCGCGATCGACGGGGTGTGTGAGGGTGGCCCGCCTCGAAATCGAGCAGGCCGGCGCCGCAGCGGTGCTGGAGCGGCACATTACACATCTCGCACTGCGGATTCCACAGGCGTCCGCCACGGCCCTGCGGTCGCGCGCCGCAACGCCGATTCGCCTCGTTTCCGAGCCTCTTTCGATTCTTTATTGATAGACCTTTCGTACGCCTCTACGGTCTGCCATTCGAATGGGGTAGATTAGTCACTGCTGATGTGCACGTATACGAGCCAGCGGGGGGAGTTGACGGCATGCCCAACGACCACTCCGGCTTCTGTCACTGCCCGATCGGGCGGATGGGTTGCGCTTGTTGCACTGTGACTCACTGTCATGCCACCGAATGATTCGAAAGGTGAGAGGAAAGAACCGTGACGAAGATCTACGAGGCAGCCGTCCTCACACATGCCTCCCTGCCGAGTGCGGCCTGGGACCTGACCAGCTTCCTGCAGAACGCCAAGTCCCAGATCCAGCTCTGGGGCGGTCTTCTGCTCATGCTGCTCGGTGCTGTCGGCCTGGTCTGGGGCGGTGTGCTCCTGATCAAGAAGCTGATGGCCAACCCGCAGTCCGCGGGTCAGCAGCAGGGCTGGGGCACGATCGCGCTCCTCATTCTCGTCGGCGGAGCCCTGGGCACCGGCGGGTGGTCGCTGATCTCGACGGTCGGTTCCGGCGGCCAGCAGACCATCACGGATCTCGGTGGCGGCACGGTGATCGTCCAGACCGCCGATCAGTTCAGCGGGTTCCTGAGCGGCCTTTCCAAGTAAGAGGCCGTCACAGACCGTGCACACGACCTGGGACAGAGGCGTCGAGCGAACCGGGTCGGTTGAGGTGCAAGGCCTCTTCCGGCCCGGTTCGCCATATCCGGGCCCGCAGCACGGTGCAGGCACGAAGGAGAGCAGAGCATGGGGATCAAGGACAAGGCGCTGGCCTTCAGCAGGAAGTTCAAGCTCGACTCGCACCACGCGATCGAGCGTTTTGGGGTGTTCTTCGGCATCTTCGCGGTCACAGGCGCGGTCGTGATCAGCGCTTCGGGGGCCTCGGCGTACCAGGCGGGGCGTGACTCGCTGTCGCAGACGGCGCTGTACACCAGCGACTTCAAGACGTCGAAGACGAATCTCGACGGCACCGTGGACGGGGTCTACACCAACGAGAGCGGCGACAAGGCGCTCGTGATGATGCACTTCAGTCCGACCGCTCAGATCTCGTACAACGCCGCGGACTACAGGGCGTTCCTGCTCGGATCGGACACCTCGCTCAACACCGAGCCGGTCAGCACCAGCGGGATCAAGGGCTCCCTCTACGCCTTCGGCTCGACCGGCTACGTCGGGGTCCTCCTGAACGCCGACCGGCCCTTCGACCGCCAGGTGTTGAACCTGACGGTCCGTGCGAACGCCGAACTCACCACGCCCGGAGCGGAGCAAAAGCAGAGCAGCGGCAAGCTGGCCGGCGACGAGACCTTCTCCAAGTACGACCAGTGGCGGGTCTTCTTCAACCCCGGCGCATCCGGGGTCCAGAAGATCGCGGCGCTCGACGCTCTGACCTTCGACCCGGCGCAGGCCTACTACGAGGTCGCGCTCAAGGAGATGGAGGCCAAGGCCAGGGATGCCCTGGACCAGAAGCTCGTCGAGATGCGCACGAACCTGACGCAGATTCAGTCGTACACGTCCGACCTGCAGACGACGAAGATCGACGGCCTGTTCCTGCGTCCGCCGACCGTTCCGGTCTCGATTGCCACCGACAGGATCACGGGCGTCTCCGCGGCCGAGGCCAAGGACGGCGTCTCGACGCTGGCGCTGCAGACCAAGCACGTCGTCCCGGGCGGCTTCGACCTCAACTGGCGTGCAGGCAACGTTTACGACGGCTACCTCGACGCCCTGGTGCCGGCCGGTCAGAGCTACGCCCAGTTCTTCACCAAGAAGCGTGACGAGGGCTCGGATCCGACGAGCCAGCAGATCTCGGACATGCAGTGGATCCTCTCGGACGGCACCAGCCTCACCAAGGACTACCAGTCCTCTGACGTGACGATGCGCCCTCTCATGAGCATCATGAACAACCTTTCACAGGCGTATGCAAACTACTCCCGGAACAAGTCGCAGTACGAGTCTGATCTGTCGCTCGACCTACTCCGACTGAACGTGAGTCTGCGGGACGTGCAGTCCAACAGCACCATTCGTGACGACAAGGACTTCCTTACCACTCTCCATTGAGTGCGGCGAGGAGTGACGCATACCGCTACCTGACATTGAGCCGGAAAGGAAAATGGCATGGCCACCGACAAGCCGAATCGGAGTCCCAAGAAGGGGACGACGAAGGACCAACCAAGCACGTCGGTGAGCCAGGGGTTGCCCCGGCAGGGTCGCGGGACCAAGAGCCTCGCCCCCGAGGAGGGCATCGAGAAGCCTCCCGAGGGCAAGACCAGCGTGCCCAAGCAGCTCGCGGGGCCGGGAGCTGCTTCTTCTGGCCCTTCCGGCTCGGCGAACACTGCGCCGAAGATGCCGGACGCTGCAGACACCGCGGAGACCGCGGGCAAGGCGGCCGGTGCCGCGAATGCCGGGTCGAAGATCAAGCAGGGCATGAACGGCGTTGCTGGGAACATGGCCGGAGGCGCGGCCCAGAAGGCGATCGAGGGAGACGGCAGCAGCGCGACCCGCCGTACCGCCGGGCGTTACGCGGGAGCTGCCGTCTCCGGTGCTGTGGTCGGCGCACAGGCTGGCGGGCTTCCGGGAGCCGCCGTTGGCGCAGCGAAGAACGTCGGCGTCGAGGGAGCCCAGGACACGGTCAAGGGCGTGTCCAAGGTTACCGGCGGCAGCCCGGACGCCAAGCCGGCCGACCAGCGCGAGCTGGGTGCCGGCGGCACGGGCTACGAACGCGGTGCGTCGAAGGACGACGAAGGCCTGGGCTCGAAGGCCGCCAAGGGCGTCGCCGTCGGCGGTGGCGCGGCCTCTGCTCCGCCAGCCATAGGGGTGGTCATGGCCATGGCCTTCCTGAACTGGCTGAAGTCCATGTTCTTCGCCGCCATGGCGATGGCCGTCAACGCAGGGAAGCTGCTGTGGACGCTCATCGTCAACATCATCAAGGCGGTTGGTCATGCGATCGCCGCGCCGTTCATGGCGATCGGCAGCTTTATAGCCAAGGGGGTCGGCGCGGTCCTGGGCGTCGCAGTCACGGCGACGATGGCCCCTGTAGCGGCAGCGATGTCGGGTGCGGCCGCGGTGACCGCCACCGTGGCCCTGCTGGGCACGGTCTTGACCGGCGTCCTCAACTCGACGGCGCTGACCGAGGGCAGCATCAACGCGAACGGGACGGGGTGCGTCGTCAACGCGGGTAGCGTCGGCAACGGTTCCGGGGCCACCGTCCCGGCGGGCGTGGAGAAGAACGCCAAGGAGATCTACTCGGTGCTCAGCAGCTGGGGGATGCCGAAGGAGAACATCGCGGGCATCCTCGGCAACTGGTCGCAGGAGTCCGGGATCGACCCGACGAGCGTGCAGACCTTCCCCACGGGGACGTATGCCATGACCGCCGGGAAGGCCAGCGCAGCACAGAACACGGACAACGGCATCGGTCTCGGGCAGTGGACGTTCGGCCGCAACACGCTGCTGCGCCAGTACGCGAAGAGCAAGGGCATCGACTGGTTCACGATCAAGGCCCAGATGGCCTTCATGGTCGATGGTGACAACCCGGGCGATGTCATGGTCTTCAAGGACATGCTCAAGACGTCGCAGGGCTCGCCGCGTGCGGCGGCGCTGCACTTCCACGAGAACTGGGAGCGTTCGTCTGACGGCTCGGCGGGGCTCACCGCACGAGGTGACAACGCCGAGATGTGGTTCGGCAGGATGAGCGGCTGGTCGGTCGACAGCTCGATCGTGGGCGGCGTCAAGAACATCGTCGGCGGGATCATCGAGAACATCGTCAACGGCATCGACACGATCCTGGGCAACTGCAGCACCAAGAGCGGCACTTCTGTCTCATTGAAGGACGGCGGGATGACCCAGGAGGAGGCTCAGGCCCTCGTCGACCTCTTCAACAAGGAGGGCGACAAGTTCCTCGACGACCGCTACGGCGACCAGGGTGGTCCTGGCTCGTGCGGGAGCAACCATGCTGAGAACTGCGTGTCGTTCTCGACCTACTTCGTGAACAAGTACACGACGTTCCAGACCTACCCAGCCGGTGACGGCAAGGAGACGGCGTACACGATCGCGAAGGAGACTGGCAAGCTGTTGTCCTCGACTCCGACGGCGTATTCGGTGGGTTCTGGCCCGGGGTCCACTTCTGTCGGCCACACCCTCGTGGTGCTCGGTGTCCAGGGCGACAAGGTCATCCTCGGCGAGGCCGGCTACTGCGCCTTCATGGGCCGGGTCCGTGTCGACAGCGCGGCGCGGATGGCGGCCGAGGGCTGGAAGTTCGTGGACATGTCGGATTCAATGCTCTCCTCCGACAAGATCAAGAAGGCCTGATGCGCTGCATCTGATCTGGGAGCGAGAAGCCGGCGCCCGGCTATCCGGGCACCGGCTTCTTCATGTCCGGTGCAGGCCCTGCACGTCGGCTTCGCTTTTCAGACCTCTTATCGAATGGATTCATAGTCGGTCTCGACTATCTTTCGAGATAGACTTGAGTCGTTTATGAGAGCAGCGTGAAGTCAGGAGTGTGTTCCGTGACGACAGTCCATGACGAGTCCGAGAGCACGGGCCCCGAGCAGAAGACCGGGGCGATGCCCGAGGAGAAGCCCGCGGCACCGAAGATCCGCAAGAAGGTCACCGGAGCTGAGCTCGAAGAGCGCTTCGCGAGCTGGACGACGCGCCAGCTCGAACGGGTCCAGGCACGCAGCCCGGAGGACAACGCGCGCCTGATCCGACGCAGCGTGACCGCGGTGATGGGGGTCGGGATTCTCACCCTGGTCGTCGCTACGGGCGTGGCCGGCGAGAGCTTCAACGCGAGCACGGCGGACAACGAGGCCCAGATCGTCCAGCTCAAGGAGCAGCTGGATGATGCCCGGTCCACGCCCGTGAAGGCGGACGCCAGCGCGCAGCTGTCCAAGCTCACCGAGGCGGCAGCCGCCGACGCGAAGAAGGTCGCGACCGGGGAGCAGACCTTCGCCACGCTGTATCACCAGGCCAGCGTCCAGCCCAGACCGAACAACGGGGCCCCGAACAAGGCCACGCTGGAGATCATCAAGCACCGCCGGGACATGGCACCGCTGTTTAGCAAGGACTCCTTCCTGGTCAGTGACAAGGAGGCGTACAGCACCTCGTCGCTGACGCCGTTCGACGCGACCACCGAGATCGATCCGCGCCACGCCTGGTACATCCGCTACGACGGCCAGAACGCAGCTGCCCCGAGCACGTACGCATGGAAGGTCGAGACGGTGATGCCAGACCTGAGCGTGAAAGACGGCTCGGGCGCGACGAACCAGGCAAAGGTGGTCTGGCTGTGCCGGGACACGAAGAGCGGTGAGGTGCTCGCCTGGGCGAGCGCGCGCTACGTGCGCAAGGCCACGACGGGGGCCTTCGGCCACCTGGCGCTCGTGGTGACCGCCGCCGGGGCTCAGTATGAGAACCCCGCGATCAAGATGCCGGCCGGGTCCGGAGTCCCTGAACTCAGCGGCACGGGCACACAGAAGAAGGGCGGGAAGCGATGACGGAGCAGACGGCAGCATCCACGCGGCGGGGATTCTTCCGACGTAACCTTTCGGTCCTGGTGACGGCAGCGGTCCTCACGGTCGTCGCGACAGTTGCCGGTGTGACCTGGGGCAGCCAGCACGCGGCCCTGGCTGAGCAGGAAGCCCAGATCGACGACGTCGAGGGACATCTGGCAGGCATCCAGAAGAAGAACGCCGAGCAGGTGAACGCGGACGTCATGGCGGCCCTGGGTGTCAGCCAGAACCGGCTGAGCACCGACGGTGAGCGCATCAAGTTGCTGCTCTCGATGGCCTTCACGTGGGACTCGGGACAGAGCTACGAGGCGGCGCGCGAGAGCCTGAAGAGCCGGTTCGGCCTCACCGAGAACGAGACGTTCCTGAAGTCGTTCATGCCTCCGTCGAGGTTCAACGAGGACTCCCAGGGGCGGCGTTACTACTACATCGACACGGTCGGCCTGAACTCGGCCCTCGGCGCGGATCCGGACATCGAAGTCGTCGACGTCAAGGCGGGCGTCTACACCTACGCCGCCCTGGCCGATGTCGAGGTCACCTCCGACGGAGTGACCCAGAACAAGTCGAGCAAAGCCAGTGTCACGGCGCACCGGCGCGCGCTGCTCTTCGTCACGGTCGACGCCCAGGGCAAGGTCTTGAATCTCTCCGGCGTCCCGGCGAGCGGCAAGACTCACTATTCCGGATGACTCACCCAACCTTTCGACTCGCCTCATTGATAGGGTTGTCTTGGTATTCGAGTGAAACGGCGAGTTGAGGATCAATGGCATCGACACAGACCGATGAGTCGGGTGGGGGTGCAGTGCGCAAGACGCGCTTCGTCGCGACGTCCGCGTCCTCGCGGGAGGGCGCGGACACTCCTGAGCAGACGGAGCCCGCTGGTGGCCTGCGCAAGCGCACCCTCGTGGCCGGCGTGAGCATGGGTGTGGGCGCACTGCTGTGCTTCGTACTCTCCGCGGGGTTCTCCGGCGGTCATAGCACGGTGAGCGATACGGCTGCGCCGGAGATCTCCTCTCTGCAGGAGCAGATCAAGATCACCGAGGCGAAGACGGCGGCGCTGCCGAAGGCCGACGACGCCGAGCGTGGTCTGACCGCGGCCCTGACGGCGGCTGGCCAGGTCGCAAAGCTGCAGAACAACTACCGCTACCTGACGCCCAGCGTGGCGGCAAACGGCGGCACGCTCGACACGGCGACGTCTCAGTCGACGCTGCGCAACCTCATCCCCTACTTCGCCCCCTCGGTGCACCAGGCGGACCTGGGGCCGTGGTACCTGCTAGCCAGTGACAAGGACGTGGCGGCCGGCGTCGGGATCCCGAGGAGCTTCAACTCCGGCTTTGAGTGGGTCGCCCAGGTGCCCCATCTGGTCAATGACGACAGCAGCATCACGGTGACCTGGCTGGCGATGGAGACCAGGACCGGTGCGGGCGAGAAGCCGGCGGTGCTGGCCTGGGCCCGCGCCGACTACGACGTGGTCCGCAAGGCGTTCGTGAACATCCAAACCGGCACGACAGCCACCGGCGAGGCCCTGAAGCAGGAGGTGAAGGCACCGTGAACGAGGAGATCAAGGACAACCTGCGCCAGCACGCCGGGAAGATCCTGCTCGGCGGTACCGGGGCGCTGCTCGCGCTCTCGGTGGTCACGCTCGGAGTCGGCCTGCTCAGCGACGGCCCGGCCGCGTCGGACACCCAGGCCGATGCGGTTGTACAGAAGCTCGAAAGCAACCTAGGCGACGCCCAGGCCAAACTCGCAACACAGCACAAGGCGCTGCTGGTTCAGCTGCCGGGCATGGACATCGAGCGAGTGAACCGTGACCGGGCGACGGGCCGGTCCCTCCTGCTCAGCCTCACCGACAGCTCGACGTCGACCCGGACCGTCAAGGAGCAGCAGGTACTGCTCGACGCGCGCTACGACTTCCTCGACCACAAGTCCCGGGTGCTCACCGAGTTCGTACCGGAGTGGATGACTGCGACCGGAGCCACGAAGGGCGCTGGGACGACGTACACGCTCGCTGATCTGGACATCGGTGTGAGTCGGGTGCGGGGCTTGAACTACTCCTACACGGGGGTGGCCCGGCTCGATCCAGTCCGCGTCGGACCGGATCAGAACAGCGCTGCCAAGAGCGAGTTCCTGGTCTTCACCTACTCCACCTCTCACGACGGCGCGGTGACGTCGCTGGACGCCTATCGGGCCTCCAGCAAGACCCGCGACACCCTCGCTGCCGCCAGCGAGGAACAGCCCTCCCCCCCCCAAGCCGACCGGGTGAGCAAAGCGCCCACCGCTTCAGCACGCACCCTAGAAGTCCCCGACGAGACATAAGGACACGAACATGTCGACCCAGACCCTGGAGAAGACCGAGACAACCGCCCCGACAAGCACGGCCGCGACAGCGAAGAAGACCACGGCGAAGCCCGCGAAGGGACAGAAGGATTCGAAGCTGCGCACCGGATGGCGGCGTCTGGCCCCGAAGAAGGAGACCAGCAGGTTCTCCGTCGTGGTGTGGGCGGGGTTCTTCCGGGTCATCGTCCTTCTCGCCGACTACCTGCTGGCGTTCATCACGGCCACGGTCATCATCCCGCTGCTGGGCGCATGGCTGCACCAGCAGTCGGGCGCATCCCGGGGTGCGCTCAGCGCGGACGGAAGCATCGCCATGTGGCTGATGCCGCTCCTCTTCCTGATCGCACTGCTCGCCGCGGGCGAGATCGTCGTGATGCGCGGCATGTGGTGCTGGGCAACGCGGATGATCGCGAAGATCCGGGACGCCCGGGGCGAGGCGACCGGCGCCGACGTCACGCCGAAGTCCACGACCAGGACCACCAACCAGAGCAAGACCAACCGCAAGAGGAGCAAGTGATGCGCACCGCAGGACTGACGATGAACGACGTATGGGCCCACCGTGTCCTGCGTGAACGAGGAGTGGAGACGTACCGGCTAGAGGGGGTGACCGCCGAGCTCGGCGTCATGGTCGAATCGCTCGACCTCAAGCACCGGGGCAAGGAGGAGAACTACCGCCCCTATCTGCACATGACGGGCGAGCTCCGCTCGGTCACCCCGGCCAAGGCCCTGCCGTTCGGCATCTCCCAGGTGACCTACTCCCCCGGCCAGGGCGAGAAGGTAGACGCCTTCTACGAGTTCGACGACCAGCAGCTGGTCGTGCTCGCCAGCAAGGGCTACTTCACGAGCGGCTTCGCAGTGCCCGAACAGGTCACCGGGATCGAATGGGAGCTGCCGGCCACGGCGGACATGCTCGTGCTCGCTGCGTCGGGGGCGCAGGCCGAAGACGATACGCCCGTGGTCTTCACCCAGATCCACGACATCGGAGGCCTGGAGATCGATCTCGAGTCCAGCGGCTACGACCTCGCGGGCTACTTCGTCGACCACTCCACGGACGGCGTCCCGCGGGCTGAGGCCGTAGTCGATGCGCGCGGGCTGAAGGCACGTTCGGACGCGATCAACTCGTTGTTCACCGAGGACGAGCTGGGCCTGGACACCGAGGTCAAGCAGGTCGTCGGCGCGCCCGTGCCTGAGGCAGCGCCCGTCGCTGACGGCATGAGCGCGCATCTGCAGCAGATCGAGGCGGAGATCGCCGCCGAACGGGAGCAGTACCAGACCGAGCGCGCGAGCACCGAGGGCACCACGGAGAACCTCTACCGGGAGCGCGTGGCGGCAGCGTTGCGGACGGCTGAGGAGCAGGAGGAGCCGTTCGCTCCCCCGGTTCCGGCCCGTGAGGCGCAGCACGACCTGAACCTGGATCTCTTGGAGCTGGAGGAGCAGGAGCAGGAGTCCCGGCGACGTGAGGTCAAGCCCGCTCCGAGTCTGGACGAGCGCAAGCGCCAGGTGGCCCAGCGTGCGGCCGATCTGGACTTCGGCGAGGACGGCGAGCAGAGCCTGGGGTCCTGAGGACGGATCAGGCATGACGAGCGCGGCCCCGGCTGCTGGCGAGCAGTAGCCGGGGCCGTAGTGCATCGGTACCGAGACAGGAAGGAGAGCGACGATGGGCCTGAAGCAGGACATCGTGATCGTCAATGAGTTCAGCGTGCCGCTGCCCGGCGGCAAGGGATCGCGCGGTGCGACGCCGGGTGACTACGTCACCCGGTACATGGCCCGCGAGCAGGCAACCGAGTCGCTGGCTCCGATCCAGCGCCTGCGCACCGACGACTTCATCGTGCGCTACAAGGCGCGGGAGTCCGCCGTCGAGCGCGCCGGCATCTCGCGGAGTGCGGCGAAGCATGAGATGCGCCAGGCCCAGGGCGACGGCGGCGTGGCCTTCGGCTACGGATCGGTGTCACTCTCCGACGAGCAGCTGCGCGCGGCCAGCAACGACATCCAAGAGCACTTCGAGAACGGCAAGACCGTGCTCAAGACGGTGCTGTCCTTCGACGAGGAGTACCTGAGGAAGCACCGCATCGTCGATCAGGACTTCCATTGCGAGGCACGCGGCGACTACCGCGGCCACATCGACCAGATGAAGCTGCGCTTGGCGATCATGCTCGGTCTGGAGCGGATGAGCTCAGGCGCCAGCGGCTTCGACGACCTGCGCTACGTCGGGGTCATCCAGGTCGACACCGAGCACGTGCACTGCCACCTGGCCATGGTCGACGCCGGCCGGGGCCAGGTGACGAAGACCGGTACGCAGCGCGGCAAGCTCCTGGACCGGCACAAGTCCAGGCTCCGCCGCGGTGTTGACGCCTGGCTCGATGAGAAGCAGGCGGTGGCTCATCTCTCCAGCGCCGTCGGCTACGAGCGGCGCAACGTCACCACCTTCATCAAGCGGTGGGCGCACGAGCGGATCCGCGCCGAGTCCCTGCCGCAGTTCCTGCTTGCTTGCCTGCCGGCAGACCGAACGTTGTGGCGCGCCGGCTCGAATGACGCCCGCATGCGCAAGGCGAACCAACTGGTGACCGAGCTCGTGAAGGAGCAACTCGACCGTGCCGGGTCCCCGATGCCGGCGGCCATGGAACGCATCGTCGACTACGCCAACGAGCGCCGCGCGAAGGAGTTTCTGAGCACGGAGGAATGGCAGAAGCTGGTCGAGCAGGGACGTACGCAGATCATGGAGCGCGCCGTCAACGGCATCTACCAGATGCTGCGGGCCATGCCGGAGTCGGAGCTGCGGGTGCGCACGCCGATGCTCGAAGTCATGGGGATGGACTACCAGCAGATGGCGGCGCTCGCCGCGGACCGGCAGGGCGAAGACGAGAATGCTGAGGCTGATTTGGTCTCCTTCGGCTTCCGATTGCGCAGCTACGCCTCACGCCTGCAGCATCACCGCGAGAAGGCCGGGGTCTACCGCGACCTCACGCACCAGTGGGAACAGGCCGAGAACGCCGGCGTCGCCGCCGAGGACTCGCGCCCACTCTACGACTTCTACCGCTTCGAGGAGAACTACCACCGGCGGCTGATGAGCAAGTACCGGCGCTTCCTGCCCTTCCTCGGGGACGCCAGCCAGTGGTACGAGCAGCAGCAGGACGTGGCGACCTACGGCCAGCGGCTGCTCTCGCTCATGGCGCTGCGCGCGGATGCCTCCCTGCAGCGGATGAAAGACTCCGAGGAGGCCGAGAACCTGGGCCGGACGATCTACGATCAGCCCGGCGGCCGACTACTGACAGTGAAGATATGACTGGTGGTTCCGCTGATGAGCCTGACTCGCCTACTGACTGACGTCATCGACTGTCCTGTTTGGGATTTGT
>NZ_JBHJUW010000172.1:0-15961 GCF_042268205.1 Streptomyces sp. NPDC056160 | reverse complement strand
GGGGCGACGTCCGCCCGTTCGGTCAACCTCGTCTGCGGCAGCCGCGCCCCCACGCGGACGACGGCGCGGGGTGAGCTGGGGTATCCCACCACACCCGGCGCCTTTCGCGTGCGCCCCGGCCCTCAGGCCATCGCCTTCACCGGCTCGGCCTCCGCGGTCTCGGTGACCGGCTGAGCTTCCTCGTCCCTTACGGTCACCCGGCGCAGGGTCACCGCCGCCGCGGTGCCGGCCAGGACCAGCAGCGCCGCCCCCGCGAGGGCCGCGCCCTGCATTCCGCCGGTGAACGCCTCCCGGGCGGCCGTCACCAGGGCCTCGCCGGCCCGGCCCGGAAGCCGGCCGGCCACCGCGAGCGCGCCGCCGAGCGTCTCGTGGGCCGGGGCGGGGGCGCCGGAGGGGATCTCATGGCGGTAGATCGCCGTGCCGATGGAGCCGAGCGTCGCCATGCCCAGCGCGCCGCCGAACTCCGAGCCGGTCTCCAGCAGGGAGGAGGCGGCGCCCGCCTGCTCCGCCGGGGCCGCGCCCAGCGCCAGGTCGGTCATCTGGGAGATGACCATCACGATGCCGGAGGAGAGGACGGCGCAGGCCGCCAGGACCAGCCACAGGGAGTCCGTGCCGGCCAGGGCCAGCATCCCGTAGCCCGCCGCGCCGATCGCGAAGCCGGTGGTGACGACGTAGGCCCGGTTGACGCCCTTCTGCACCAGCTGGGTCGCGACCGGGGCCGCCATGCCGATCGGCAGCGAGGGCAGCAGGGCCCACAGAGCCGCCTCCATCGCGCTCTTGCCGAGCACCGACTGGAGGTACTGCGTGGTGAAGAAGGCCGAACCCATCATCGCGAACGAGGAGATGAGGTTCAGGACCACGGCGGGGGCGAAGCCCCGGCCGCGGAACAGGGCCGGGGAGATCATCGGGGAGGCCGCGGTGCGCTGGCGGTGGACGAAGAGGGCGGCGAAGAAGAGACCGGTGGCGATCGAGGCGACGTAGAGCGGGTGCACGCCCTCGGAGGGGATCTCCTTGAGGCCGTAGACCACGGGGAGGACCGCGGCCATCGACAGCGGCACGCTGACGAGGTCGAAGCGGCCGGGGGCGGGGTTCTTCGACTCGGGCAGCAGGATCGGGCCGAGGACGAGCAGCAGCGCCATCGCGGGCAGGTTGACCAGGAACACCGAGCCCCACCAGAAGTACTGCACCAGGATGCCGCTGAGCACCGAGCCGAGCGCGATCCCGGCCGTCATCACACCGGACCAGATGCCGATCGCCTTGGCCCGCTGGCCCGGGTCGGTGAACATCGTGCGCACCAGCGCCATGGTCGAGGGCATCAGCGTCGCGCCGCCGATGCCGAGCACCGCGCGGGCCGCGATCAGGGTCTCGGCGCTGTCCGCGTACGCGGCCACCAGGGAGGCGGCGCCGAAGGCGGCGGCCCCGATCAGCAGCAGCCGGCGGCGGCCGATGCGGTCACCCAGGGAGCCCATCGTCATCAGCAGGCCGGCCAGGACGAACGCGTAGATGTCGAAGATCCACAGCTGCTGGGTGCCGGTCGGCTCCAGGTCCGCGCTGATCGCCGGGATGGCGAAGTAGAGGACCGAGACGTCCATCGAGACCAGCAGCAGCGGCAGCATCAGCACGCCGAGGGCGGTCCATTCGCGGCGGCCGGCGAGACCGGCCCGGGTCGTGTTGGTGCTCGTGGAGTTCGTCATGCCAAGGAATGTACACACGTCTTAAACGCTTGTCTAGTACGAGCGTATAGATCGTGCGTATAGGTCATCCGTATAGGACGTCCGTATGGATCGTGGGTAGGGTTGAGGGCATGGGACATCGTGAGGATCTGCTCGACGGCGCGAAGCGCTGCCTGCTGGAGAAGGGCTTCGTGCGCACCACGGCGCGGGACATCGTCAAGGAGTCCGGGACCAACCTGGCCTCCATCGGCTACCACTACGGCTCCAAGGACGCCCTGCTGGTGCAGGCGTACGTCGCCCTGGTCGAGGAGATGGGCGACGGCAGCGGAGCCGGCTGGGGAGGGGGCGAGGCGCCCCGGACGGCGGCTGGATCGCTGGAGCGCTTCCAGGAGGTCTGGGCGAACGTCATCGCCTCGATCCCCGAGTCGCGCCCGATCTGGCTGCTGAGCTTCGAGCTGATCCTCCAGGGGGACCGCCTGCCCGAGGTGCGCAAGCTGCTCGCGCAGGCCCAGGAGGAGGGCCGCTCCGGCATCCTCCCGATGTTCAACGACGTCCCGGAGCCGGACCTCGACAAGGAGGCCGTCGACACCGAGGGCCGCCTCTACCAGACACTGCTCCAGGGCCTCATGGTGCAGTGGCTCTTCGACCCCGACACCGCCACCCGCGCCGACCAGCTGACCGAGGGCCTGCGCCGGGTGCTCGCGGCCGCCGCGCCCAGCGCCTAGGGAACGAGCGCGCGCCGGGGCGCGGCCGTCGCCCTCGGCCCGGGAACGGGCCGGTTACAGCCGCGCCGCCTTCAGCGCCATGTGCAGCAGCAGCCGGTCCTCGCCGTCGTCCAGGTCCAGGCCCGTGAGCTGCTCCACCCGGGAGAGGCGGTAGTAGAGCGTCTGGCGGTGGACGCCCAGCTCGGCCGCGGTGCGCCCGGCCTGGCCCGCGCAGTCCAGATAGACCTCGGCGGTGCGCGCCAGCTCCTGGTGCGCGGGGGAGAGCAGCGGTCCCACCGCCGCGTCGTGCCGCGCCTCGGGGGACAGCGAGGCCAGCAGCCGGTACGGGCCGATGCGGGCCCACTGCGCGACCGGACCGAGCCGGGGCTCGGCGAGCGCGGCACGCGCCGCCGCCACCGCCTGTGCCCAGGCTGTCCCCAGCTCCGCCAGCCCCGTCCGCCCGGCGGCCACCCCGGCCGCCGCACCGCTCACCGCACGGCCCGCGGCACCGCTCACCGCCCCGCTCACCCGAGCGCCCGCGCCGCGCGCCGTGCCCGTCGCCGCCCCGCTGGTCGCCGCGGCGCCCGCCGCCCTCTCCAGCAGCCGGGTCGCCGCCGACACCGCCGGGGTCAGGGTGTCCGCCGAGCGCAGCCGCACCAGCAGCGCCAGGCACTGGTCCGTCGTCCCCCACGGCACGGTGCACAGGGCCGTCGCGCCCGGCAGCGTGCGCACCGACGGCGCGTCGTCCGGGTCGGCCGAGGGCCAGGGGGCCACGCACACCATCGTGTGCGGCCCCTCCGCGCGCGCCCCCAGCGCCGTGCGCAGCTCGGCCACCGCCATGTCCCGCGGCCAGCCCCGCTCGGCGGTCAGCACCGCCCGCAGCTCACGGGTGAGGTCCGCCCCGTGCTGCGCCTCGTCCGCGAGGAGCGCGCCGATCCGCGCGGTCACCCGCATGGCCGCCGCGAGCTGGGGTTCGGCGGGGCCGGGCTCGTCGACCAGCAGCCAGACGTAGCCGAGGACCACACCCCGGTGGCGTACCGGCAGGCAGATCCGCCCCCGGTAGACGCCGGCCTCGGGGGTGGGCGGGATCCGGACCGGCCCGGTGGCCCGGGTGATGCCGAAGCCCTCGAACCAGCGGCGGACGGCGGCCGTGGAGCGGCGGGTGAGGATCGAGCGGGTGCGCACCGGGTCCAGCGCCGAGGGGTCCAGGTCGCCCTCGCTGTCGTAGGCGCCGAAGGCGATCAGCTCGAAGTTCCGGTTCTCCAGCGTGGCCGGAGCGCCCAGCAGCTCCGAGATCTCGTCGACCAGCTCCTGGTAATCGCCCTTGTAATCCGCCGTCACCCGGGCATTCTCCCGCATTTCCGCAGGGCCTTCATACATCTGTCTGAGATCGGGTCCACGGATGCGTGACAGCTGTCGATGGCAGACGATCGCACAGATCCCTAACTTTCACGGTGGTTCTCCGTGCCGTTCCCGATCGGTCGGGTGACGGCCTTGTGCTCACTGTTGTGGAGGTGCCCCGTGCTGGGTCCCGTGATTCTTGCCGCGTCGCGCAGCGACCGGATGCGACGCCTGATCTCGGCGGCCCCGGTGACCAAGCAGGTCGTGGACCGCTTCATCCCCGGCGAGACCGTGGACGACATCGTCCCCATCATCGCGGACCTGACCGGCAAGGGCCTGGAGCTGACCATGGACGTGGTCGGCGAGGACATCACCACCCCGGAGCAGGCCACCGCCGCCCGCGACGCCTACCTGGCGCTGATCGACCACATCAAGGACCTGGAGCTGGGCCCGAAGGTCGAGATGTCCGTGAAGCTGTCGATGTTCGGCCAGGCCCTGTCCGGCGGCCACGAGCTGGCCCTCGCCAACGTCCGCCCGGTCGTCGAGGCCGCCGCCGCCATCGGCACCACCGTCACCCTGGACGCCGAGGACCACACGACCCTGGACTCGATGTTCGCCATCCACGAGGAGCTGCGGAAGGACTTCCCGCGGACCGGCTGCGTCATCCAGGCGTACCTCTTCCGCACCGAGGCCGACGCACGCCGCCTCGCCGCGAGCGGCTCTCGCGTACGGTTGGTGAAGGGCGCCTACAAGGAGCCCGCCGAAGTCGCCTACCAGGACAAGCACGAGATCGACAAGGCGTACGTGCGGATCCTGCGCACCCTGATGGAGGGCGAGGGGTACCCGATGATCGGGTCCCACGACCCGCGCCTCATCTCCATCGCGCAGGAGCTGGCCCGCACGGCCGGCCGCAAGCTCGACGAGTACGAGTTCCAGATGCTGTACGGCATCCGCAGCGACGAGCACCTGCGACTGGCCGCCGAGGGCCACCGCATGCGCGTCTACACCGCCTACGGCACCGACTGGTACGGCTACTTCATGCGCCGTCTGGCGGAGAAGCCGGCCAACCTGCGCTTCTTCGCGCGGAGCATGCTCAGCCGCGGCTGATCGGCACCGGCTGCGCCGCGCCCCCTGCCGGGGGTCCGGGGGTCGCCCCCCGGGAAGGCACAGCATGCGCCGTCTGGCGGAGAAGCCGGCCGACCTGCGCTTCTTGGTCCGCTCGATGGTCAGCAAGGGCTGAGCGAGCCCGCTCCACAGCTCGAAACACCGCTCAAGTCAAGGAGTTACGGAACCCATGGACGCTGTGACCCAGGTCCCCACGCCCGTCAACGAGCCGGTGCACGGCTACGCCCCCGGTTCGCCCGAGCGGGCCCGTCTGGAGGCCAGGCTCAAGGAGCTGGCCGAGAACCCGGTCGACCTGCCGTGCACGATCGGCGGCGAGAAGCGGATGGGTGGCGGTGAGTCCTTCGAGGTCGTGCAGCCGCACAACCACAAGGCCGTCCTCGGTACGTACCGCAACGCCACGCGCCAGGACGCCCAGGACGCGATCGACGCCGCCCTGGCCGCCGCCCCCGCCTGGCGTGCGATGTCCTTCGACGACCGCGCGGCCATCATCCTGCGCGCCGCCGAGCTGCTGGCCGGCCCCTGGCGCGAGACCATCGCCGCCTCCACCATGCTCGGCCAGTCCAAGACCGCGCAGCAGGCCGAGATCGACAGCCCCTGCGAGCTGGTCGACTTCTGGCGCTTCAACGTCCACTACGCCCGCCAGATCCTGGCCGAGCAGCCCCCGGCCAACTCGCCGGGCGTGTGGAACCGCCTGGACCACCGCCCGCTGGAGGGCTTCGTCTACGCGATCACGCCGTTCAACTTCTCGGCGATCGCCGCCAACCTGCCCACCGCGCCCGCCCTCATGGGCAACGTGGTGATCTGGAAGCCGTCGCCGACCCAGACGCACGCCGCCGTGCTGCTCATGCGGCTGCTGGAGGAGGCGGGCCTGCCCAAGGGCGTCATCAACCTCCTCACCGGTGACGGCCTGGAGGTCTCGGAGGTGGCCCTGAACCACCGCGACCTGGCCGGCATCCACTTCACCGGCTCGACCAAGACCTTCCAGCACCTGTGGAAGACGGTCGGCAACAACATCGAGAAGTACCGCTCCTACCCGCGCCTGGTCGGCGAGACCGGCGGCAAGGACTTCGTCGTCGCCCACCCGAGCGCCGACCGCGCGGTGCTGAAGACCGCCCTGACCCGCGGTGCCTTCGAGTACCAGGGCCAGAAGTGCAGCGCCACCTCCCGCGCCTACATCCCGGCGTCCATCTGGAACTCCGGCTTCAAGGAGGAGTTCGCCGCCGAGGTCGACTACCTCACCATGGGTGACGTCACCGACCTGTCGAACTTCATCGGCGCGGTCATCGACGAGCGGTCCTTCGCCAAGAACAAGGCCGCCATCGACCGGGCCAAGGAGGACCCGTCCTGCACGATCGTCGCGGGCGGCTCCTACGACGACTCGGTGGGCTACTTCGTCCGCCCGACCGTCATCGAGTGCACCGACCCGGAGAACGAGGTGTTCACCACCGAGTACTTCGGCCCGATCCTCGCCGTGCACGTGTACGACGACAGCTCGGCCGAGAAGTACGACGAGATGCTGACCCAGATGGAGTCGGTCTCCGACTACGCCCTCACCGGCTCGGTCGTCGCGAACGACCGCGCGGCGGCGGCGTACACGATGGAGAAGCTGCGCTACGCGGCCGGCAACTTCTACATCAACGACAAGTCGACCGGCGCCGTGGTCGGCCAGCAGCCCTTCGGCGGCGGCCGTGCCTCCGGCACCAACGACAAGGCCGGCGCCCCGCAGAACCTGATGCGCTGGACCCTGACCCGCGCCATCAAGGAGGCCCTGGTGGCGCCGACCGACTACACCTACCCGCACATGGGCTGACACCCGCGTCGCAAGGGGCCGGGTCCGTCCAGGACCCGGCCCGTTCGCATGCCCGCCACCGCGCCGGACGGCCCGGTCCCAGCCGGCCGGGCATCTCCCGCTAGCCGGGCATCTCCGTCCGCTCCCACCACTCGTACACCGGGAGCCTGCCCTCCCGGGTGTCCGCGTGGCGCGAGGTCGGCCGGAAGTGCTCATAGCCGTTGCGCAGCTCGATCTTCACGTCCTCCCCGGGTGTCGTGATCGGGACGATCCTCTCGGGGAGGTCCTGCGGGCCGCCCTCCAGCAGTGCCTTGACCGTGTCGTTCATGACCTCACCGTTCCCCCTGCCGCGACCCGGTGCCGCCGGCCGCGCGGACGATCAGCCGTGTGGGCGATCCGGGAGCGACGGCCGACCCGGATCGTCGTCCGTCGGGGAGCGGAATGCCGCCTCGCCGCCCGTCGGGGCCCGGGATACTGGCTCGATGGCAGCCGCGATCCGTACCGTCCACACCGCCGGGCTCACCCCCGCCGAACTCCGAGCCGTCCGCACCCTCCTGGACGACGCCTTCGAAGGCGACTTCAGCGATCACGACTGGGACCACTCCCTGGGCGGCATGCACGCCCTCGTACGCGACGGGCACGGGCTCGCCGCGCACGGCTCGGTCGTCATGCGGCGGGTCCGGCTGCGCGGGCGCTGGCTGCGCACCGGGTACGTGGAGGCCGTCGCCGTGCGCCGGGACGTCCGGCGCGCCGGAGTGGGCACGCTCGTCATGGGCGCCCTGGAGGAGATCATCACCCGCGCCTACGACCTCGGCGCCCTCTCGGCCAGTGACGACGGCGCCCTGCTCTACGGGGCCCGCGGCTGGCGGGCGTGGTGCGGGCCGATCCACGCGCTCGGCCCGGCCGGCGCGGTCCGGCTGCCCGAGGAGGAGGGGTCCACCTATGTGTGGCCCGCGCCCGCCGCCGCGACCGACCCCACGGCCGAACTGCTCTTCGACTGGCGGGACGGGGACGTCCTCTGAGCCTTCCTCCACCGGGCCGGTGGGGATTTCCGCAGGTCACGGCCGTGCGGGTGGCGCAGGTCCGCCGTACGGCCGAGGTCGCCGTCTCAGATAGTAGGAAGTCCGAGTAATTGTGCAGACAGCCGCGCGCTCCTGGCCTAGTTTTGTAGGAGCCGAACGTCTCGCTCGATCAAGCGAACGGCGGTAGTGAGCCGGGCCCCGAGCAGGTCACCCCTGCGGCCCTCGCTCCCCGCCCCTTCCGGCGTCCGTCAATCCCTCAGCTCAGGCACTCCCACGTCTTCTCGAAGGAGTCGATCCCCCATGGCCGAGACGACCGTCCGCCGCCGGGTCCGCCACGTCTCCCGCACCAGCGAGTCCGACCGCAAGAACGCCGCCGCAGCCCTCCAGCGCGCCCTCGACCGCAGGGACAACGGCGGACAGACCGGCCACTGAGCCGCCCTGCCCGTCCGTGTGTCCACACCCGTTCGTGTCCACATACCGGACGCGCCATGTCATCTCTCGGGACGAGGGGTAGGGTGCCGACATGTCTCGCAGCATCGATCTCGCAGTGATCCCCGGTGACGGCATCGGCCAGGAAGTGGTGGCCGAGGGGCTGAAGGTCCTGGCCGCCGCGCTCCCGCAGGATGTGAAGCTGGAGACCAAGGAGTACGACTTCGGCGCCCGGCGCTACCACGCCACCGGTGAGACCCTCACCGACGCCGACCTCGACGCCCTGAAGGCCCACGACGCCATCCTGCTCGGCGCGATCGGCGACCCGTCGGTGCCCTCCGGTGTGCTGGAGCGCGGCTTCCTGCTCAAGCTCCGCTTCGCCTTCGACCACCACGTCAACCTGCGCCCGAGCAAGCTGCTCCCGGGCGTCGCCACCCCGCTCGCCGGCGACCCGCAGATCGACTTCGTCGTCGTCCGCGAGGGCACGGAAGGCCCGTACACCGGCAACGGCGGCACGATCCGCAAGGGCACCGAGCACGAGGTCGCCACCGAGGTCTCCGTGAACACGGCCTACGGTGTCGAGCGCGTGGTCCGCGACGCCTTCGCCCGCGCCCAGGCCCGCCCGCGCAAGAAGCTCACGCTCGTCCACAAGAACAACGTCCTGACCTTCGCCGGTCACCTGTGGACGAACATCTTCAACCAGGTGGCCGAGGAGTACCCCGAGGTCACCACCGAGTACATCCACGTCGACGCGGCGACCATCTACCTGGTCACCCAGCCCGAACGGTTCGACGTCATCGTCACCGACAACCTCTTCGGCGACATCATCACCGACCTCGCCGCGGCCGTCTCCGGCGGCATCGGCGTCGCGGCCTCGGGCAACATCAACCCGAGCCGCCAGTTCCCGTCCATGTTCGAGCCGGTCCACGGCTCGGCCCCGGACATCGCGGGCCAGGGCAAGGCCGACCCCACCGCCACGGTGCTCTCGGTCGCCCTGCTGCTGCGCCACCTCGGCTACGACGCCGAGGCGACCCGGATCGAGGACGCCGTCTCCGCCGACCTCGCGGAGCGCGGCTCGCTGCCCGAGCGCACCACCGCCGAGATCGGCGACGCGCTCGCCGTACGAGTAGCCGGCTGACCCTGCCCCAGAGCCTGAAGAGCCTGGGGGGACCCCCAGGCCACTCGAATCACTTCGAAGCCGTCGGGTCGCACCCCGCGCCCGGCGGCTTCCCCCTGTCCGCCGCCGGGTGCCACCCTGGACCCTAGGGCCCTCCTGATGGATCTCCGCGGCGTCGCGACGCCCGGCACGCACTCTCGCCGTACCGCGCGAGAGCCCAAGTAGCTCGGCTACGAGGGCTCCCACGCGGCACTCCCCCAAGCTCTTCGAGCAGGGGGGACCCCCAGAGCACGCACCGAACGCCGCTCGTTCTTCCGCGGAGATCCATCAGAAGGACCCTGCCGCATTCACCCCGTTTCCTCCGGCCACAGCCCGCGCGCGATAATCGAACGCGGAGCCGCGACATGAGGGAATGCTCGGACGTCCTAGCACCGGCCACGGGCCGTGCGGGCGTGAGCGCGGCCCGTCACAACAACTCGGTGAAGGACACTCACTCATGACGACGCCCACGATCGAGCTCAAGCCCTCGGCCAACCCGCTCTCCGCAGCCGAGCGCGAGGCGCTCCTGGCCAACCCCGGGTTCGGCCGCCACTTCACCGATCACATGGTGACGATCCGGTGGACCGAGGGCCGGGGCTGGCACGACGGTCAGCTCGTTCCGTACGCGCCGATCCCCCTGGACCCGGCCACGACCGTCCTGCACTACGCCCAGGAGATCTTCGAGGGCCTGAAGGCCTACCGCCAGCCCGACGGCTCGGTCGCCACCTTCCGCCCCGAGAAGAACGCCCAGCGCTTCCAGGCCTCCTCACGCCGGCTGGCCATGCCCGAGCTGCCCGTCGAGACCTTCATCGAGGCCTGTGACGTCCTGGTCCAGCAGGACAAGGAGTGGGTGCCGGCGCACGGCGGCGAGGAGTCCCTCTACCTGCGGCCGTTCATGATCGCCACCGAGGTGGGCCTGGGCGTCAAGCCCGCCAACGAGTACCTGTTCATCGTGATCGCCTCCCCGGCCGGCGCGTACTTCCCCGGCGGCGTGAAGCCCGTCTCCATCTGGGCCTCCGAGGACCGGGTCCGGGCCGTCCCCGGCGGCATGGGCGACGCCAAGACCGGCGGCAACTACGCCGCCTCCCTGCTCGCCCAGGCCGAGGCCGCCGCCGAGGGCTGCGACCAGGTCTGCTACCTCGACGCCGTGGAGCACAAGTGGGTCGAGGAGCTGGGCGGCATGAACCTGTACTTCGTGTACGGGGACAAGATCGTCACGCCCGTTCTCAGCGGCTCGATCCTGGAGGGCGTCACCCGCGACTCGCTCCTCACCGTCGCCCGTGACCTCGGCTACGAGGCCGAGGAGGCCCGGGTCTCCGTCGACCAGTGGCAGCGCGACTCCGAGAACGGCACGCTGACCGAGGTCTTCGCCTGCGGCACGGCCGCCGTGATCACCCCCGTCGGCACGGTCAAGCGTGCGAACGCCCAGTGGCAGCAGTCGGGCGGCGAGCCCGGCGAGGTCACCATGCGGCTGCGCCGGGCCCTGCTCGACATCCAGCGGGGCGTCACCGAGGACAAGCACGGCTGGATGCACCGGCTCGGCTGACCCCGAGCGCGTAGGAACTCGTCTAGCGCTCCCCGCTCGTGACCAGGGCCGCCGTGGACTCCCCGTCCGCGGCGGCCCTGGCGGGTTCCCGGCCGGCCGCCGTCAGCAGCAGGTACACCACGCCGCCCGCCGCGCCCGACAGCAGGAAGCTGCAGTCCACCCCGCCGGTCAGGTGCAGCAGCGGGCCCTGGTAGGAGGGCAGCGAGACCGCGAGCAGGCCGACCCCGGCGCCCACGGCCCAGGACGCGGTGGCCTTGACGTTCCAGCCGGCCCGGTACCAGTAGACGCCGCCGTGCGAGCGGCGGTTGAAGACCTGGAGGGCGTCGGCGTCGTAGACCCCGCGGCAGCGGACGAAGCCGATCAGGGTGATGACCGCCCATGGGGTGCCGATCGCGGTGAGCAGCAGCACGAAGGAGGTCATCGCCGACTGCGCGTCCCAGGCGTAGTGGCCGATGAAGACGCACACCGTGGCGATGACGGCGACCGTGAAGGTGGCGCGGGCCCGGGAGGCCCGCGGCAGGATCGCGTCCAGGTCCAGGCCCATCGAGTACAGCATCAGCCCCGCGTTGCCCACCGATCCGGCGGAGGCGGCGAGCAGCAGCGGGACCAGGTACCAGGCGGGGGAGGCGTCCACCAGCGGTCCGGCGTAGTCCAGGGCGGCCCGGGCGCCGTACGCCGTGAAGGTGCCGAAGAGCTGCGGGACCAGCAGGCCGAGGACCAGCCCGAGCCAGGTGGCGTGCAGCACCCGGCGGGGGGAGTGGCGGCGCGGGGAGATGTAGCGGGTGTAGTCGCCGAGCAGGGTGATGAAGGCGATCGGGCCGGACAGCCCGGCGGCCACGGCGGCGAGGAACCAGGTCGGCCAGAACCCGCCCAGCAGATAGCCGCCGGCCTCCGGCAGCGCGGCGGTGGTGAAGTGCGGGGCGTAGGCGAACACGCCGAGGACCAGCAGTGCCGTCATGCCGACCGACAGCACGCGGGACATGGTGAGCAGCACCCGGTAGCCGTAGACCGCGCCCGCGACGGTGGCCGCGGCGAGCAGTGTGTAGACGACGGCGTACGACACGGAGCCGGCCGTGAGGCCGAACAGCCGGTGCAGGACGCTCACCATCACGTCCCCGCCGATCCACACGGTCAGCGCGGTGTAGCCGAGGGCGAGCAGCAGTCCGACCACCGAGCCGACCAGCCGTCCGCGCACGCCGAACTGGGCCCCGGAGGAGGTGGACAGGTTGGTGGCGGTGCGCAGGGAGACCAGCGCCAGCGGGGCGGTGAACAGCGTGCCCACCGCAGTCCCGGCGGCCACCGCGCTGACCGACGCCCACCAGCCGAGCCCGAACGAGGGCGGCAGCCAGCCGAAGATGATCACGCCGAGGCACAGGTTGGATCCGAGCAGGATCGACACCAGATCGCGCGGGCCGCTGGTGCGTTCCTGATCCGGGATGGTGTCGACACCGCGCTGTTCGATCGGCATGGCCGGGTCTCCTTCGACTACCGCCTGCGGGGGGTGCGGGTTGGGGGGAGGGTCAGAGGGAAGCAAGTTAGAGCGACGTTCAATGTGACGGGACCCGTGTGGTGCAGTCAACCTTTCATTTCTGTGAATTTCGCGTTTAGAGTGTTGCTCTAAAGTGCGAGAGGCAAGGAGGTGCCGAGGCGTGAGACTGACTCCCACCGAACGTGACCGGCTGCTGCTCTTCACGGCCGCCGAGCTGGCCCGCGCCCGCCGGACCCGCGGGCTGCGGCTGAACGTGCCGGAGGCCACCGCCCTGATCGCCGACACGGTGTGCGAGGCCGCCCGCGACGGCGCTCGCCTCGCCGAGGCGATCGAGCGCGCCCGTACGGTGCTCGGAGCGGACGACGTCCTGCCGGGCGTCGCCGACGTGGTCACCGAGGTCCACGTGGAGGCCGTCTTCGACGACGGCTCACGGCTCGCGATCGTCACCGACCCGATCGCCGGCGGAAGTCAGGGCGAGGCGGCGCCGGGCGCGCTGCTGCCGGGCCCCCGGCACGACGACCCGGAACCGGCCGTGTGCCTGACCGTCACCAACACCGCCGCCGTGCCCGTCTCCGTCACCTCCCACTTCCACTTCTTCGAGGCCAACCCGCGCCTGGACTTCGACCGCGCCGCCGCCTACGGCATGCGGCTCGCCGTGCCCGCCGGGTCGTCGGTGCGGTTCGGGCCGGGCGAGAGCGCCGAGGTCGGCCTCGTACCGATCGGCGGCGCGCGGGTCGCGATCGGCTTCGCCGGCCTGGTCGACGGCCCCCTGGACGCGCCCGGCGCCAAGGAGGAGGCCCTGCGCCGGGCCGCCGCCTGCGGCTACCTGGGCATCACACCGGAAGGAGACGCCCGATGAGCCGCTCCAAGGGACGCGAGGTGAGCCGGGCGATCCACGTCGACCCGCACGCCTACGCCGCCACCCACGGCCCCCGCGCGGGCGACCGCATCCGCCTCGGCGACTCCGGTCTCGTCGTGCGCGTCGAGTCCGACGCGCAGAAGTACGGTGATGAGTTCCTCGCCGGTTTCGGCAAGACCGCCCGTGACGGCCTGCACCTCAAGGCCGCCGCCGTCCGCGAGACCTGCGACGTCGTCATCAGCAACGTCGTCGTCATCGACGCGGTCCAGGGCATCCGCAAGGTGTCCATCGGCATCCGCGAGGGCCGGATCAGCGCCGTCGGACGGGCCGGGAACCCCGACACCCTCGACGGCGTCGACGTCGTCGTCGGCACCGGTACGACCATCGTGTCCGGCGAGGGCCTGATCGCCACCGCCGGTGCCGTCGACACGCACGTCCACCTGCTGTCGCCGCGCATCATGGAGGCCTCGCTCGCCTCCGGTGTGACCACGATCATCGGCCAGGAGTTCGGCCCGGTCTGGGGCGTCGGCGTCAACTCGCCGTGGGCGCTCAAGCACGCGTTCAACGCCTTCGACGCCTGGCCCGTCAACATCGGCTTCCTCGGCCGGGGCTCGTCCTCGCACGACGCCCCGCTCATCGAGGCGCTTGCCGAGGGCGGCGCCTCGGGCTTCAAGGTGCACGAGGACATGGGCGCCCACACCCGCGCCCTGGACACCGCCCTGCGCGTCGCCGAGGAGCACGACGTCCAGGTCGCCCTGCACAGCGACGGCCTCAACGAGTGTCTGTCCGTGGAGGACACCCTCAGGGTCCTGGAAGGGCGCACCATCCACGCCTTCCACATCGAGGGCTGCGGCGGCGGACACGTCCCCAACGTGCTGAAGATGGCCGGTGTCCCGAACGTCATCGGTTCCTCCACCAACCCCACCCTGCCCTTCGGCCGGGACGCGGTCGCCGAGCACTACGGCATGATCGTCTCCGTCCACGACCTGAAGACCGACCTGCCCGGCGACGCCGCCATGGCCCGCGACCGCATCCGCGCCGGCACGATGGGCGCCGAGGACGTGCTGCACGACCTGGGCGCGATCGGCATCACCTCCTCCGACGCGCAGGGCATGGGCCGCGCGGGCGAGACCGTGCGCCGCACCTTCGCGATGGCCGGGAAGATGAAGGCCGAGCTGGGCCCGGTCGACGGCGACGGCCCCGACGACGACAACGCCCGCGTGCTGCGCTACATCGCCAAGCTGACCGTCAACCCCGCCATCGCGCACGGACTCTCGCACGAGGTCGGCTCGATCGAGGCGGGCAAGCTGGCCGACATCGTGCTGTGGCGCCCGGAGTACTTCGGCGCCAAACCGCAGCTCGTCCTCAAGTCCGGCTTCCCGGCCTACGGCGTGACCGGCGACCCGAACGCCGCGACCGACACCTGCGAACCCCTCGTCCTGGGGCCGCAGTTCGGCGCGCACGGCGCCACCCCGGCAGACATCTCCGTGGCGTTCGTCGCCCGGGCCGCACTCGACCAGGGCAACGACACGATGCCCACCCGCAGGCGCCGGGTCGCCGTCCGCGGCACCCGCGGCATCGGCCCCGCCGACCTGCGGCTCAACTCCCGCACCGGAGCGGTCGACGTCGACCAGCGCACCGGCCTGGTCACCCTCGACGGCGACCCGCTGCGCTCCGAGCCCGCCGACTCCGTGTCCCTCAACCGCCTGTACTTCCTCTAAGGACCCGTCACTCATGACCACCCCCGCCGCCGACGGCTTCCGCATGCCCGCCGAGTGGGCGCCGCACGAGCGCACCTGGATGGCCTGGCCGGGCGCCAACCCGACCTTCGACACCCCCGACGACCTCGCCGCCTCCCGTGCCGCCTGGGCGGCGGTCGCCCGCGCGGTCCGCCGCTTCGAACCGGTCACCGTGGTCTGCGGTCCCGGCCAGTCCGCCGACGCCCGCGCCCTCCTCGGCGCCGGCGTCGACACCGTCGAGCGGGAGCTCGACGACGCCTGGATGCGCGACATCGGCCCCACCTTCCTCACCGACGGCAACGGCCGGCTCGCCGCCGCCGACTGGACGTTCAACGGCTGGGGCGCCCAGGACTGGGCCCGCTGGGAGCACGACGCGAAGATCGGCGCGTTCGTCGCGGACCTCGCGGGCGCGAAGACGTACGCCTCGAAGCTGGTGAACGAGGGCGGCGCGATCCACGTCGACGGCGAGGGCACCGTCCTGCTGACCGAGACCGTCCAGCTCGGCCCCGAGCGCAACCCGCACTGGTCGAAGGCGGAGGTCGAGACCGAGATCCACGCCCACCTCGGCACCCGCAAGGCCATCTGGCTGCCGCGCGGCCTCACCGGCGACTACCCTCCCCACGGCTACGGCACCCTCGGCCACGTCGACATCGTCGCCGCCTTCGCCCGCCCCGGCGTCGTCGTCGCCCACCACCAGCCCGACCCCGCCCACCCCGACCACGACGTCACCCGCGAGGTCATCGGCATCCTCAAGTCGTCCACCGACGCGCACGGCCGCCCCCTGGAGGTCGTGGAGGTGCCCGCGCCCACCGTCCTGGAGGCCGACGGCCACTGGGCCGACTACTCCTACATCAACCACTACCTCTGCAACGGCGGCGTCGTCCTGTGCGGCTTCGACGACCCGCGCGACGAGATCGCCGCCGGCATCTTCCGCCGCCTCTTCCCCGAGCGGACGGTGACCCTGGTGGACGCGCGTACGATCTTCGCGGGCGGGGGCGGTATCCACTGCATCACCCAGCAGCAGCCGAAGCGTGCAGGTCAGTGAGCTGACCAGGGAATACGCCGAATGATAGCTAGCTCTAGTTAGCC